>JAIOII010001256.1 GCA_019912685.1 Kofleriaceae bacterium | reverse complement strand
GCATGCGGGCGAGCGCGCGCTCGCCGATCGCTCGCGCGCGCGTCTGCGTGAGCGAGGCGAGGTGCGCCGCGACCTGATCGCCGTCGCACGCGACCAGCACCTCGTCGCCGGGCGAGAGGAACGGTTCGCCCCCCTCCCACGCGTCGGTGATGACGCAGGCGCCGGCGCCGGCGGCCGCGAAGACCCGCGCCTCCGGCCAGAAGCCGTACGCGGTCAGCGCGTCACGGCTGACGACGAGGGCAGCGAGCGGGGTGCCGTGAAAGGCGTCGAGGTCGCTCGGGTCGACGTGCCCGAGGTGGTGCACGTTCGGCGGGAGCGTCTCGTCGCCCCAGCCAGCGCCGCCGAGGAGGAAGCGGCGATCGAGCAGGCGCCGCGCCGCGCCGAAAAAGAGGTCGTCGACCCGGCGCGCGCGATCGGGCATCCGGTCGCCGAGGAAGCCGAGCGCGCCCTGGAAGCGGAGGTCGGGCGGCGCCGGGTGATGCGTCGACGGATCGAGCGCGTGGTGGATCGGCGCGCAGCGGCGCGCGCCCAGACGCTGGTATGCGTCCACGACGGGCTGACCGCCGCCGCAGGTGAAGACGAGGTCGAAGCGCGGGACGAGCGCGCGGAACGGGTCGGTCGGATCGCGGCGCACACGGTCGAGAGTCG
The DNA here is from genome assembly GCA_019912685.1 of Kofleriaceae bacterium. Taxonomy (GTDB): domain Bacteria; phylum Myxococcota_A; class Polyangia; order Haliangiales; family Haliangiaceae; genus UBA2376. The sequence continues at coordinate 3,255 of JAIOII010001256.1, read as the reverse complement.
CCGGCGCGTCGACCTCCCAGAACGCGATCGTCGTCGCCGGGGAGGCGAGCTCGAGCACGGCACGCTCGAGCAGCGCGTCGCCGACGCCGACGCCCGACGCCTTGACGACGAGATCGCTGCCGCGCGCCCGCTCGACCATGCGCAGCGCGCCGTCGTCGGTCGCCGGGTAGACCACGACCTCGGCCCACGGTGGGTCGGCGAGGTCGCGGTGGGACTGACGTTCGTAGACGTCGGGCTCGAAGCAGGTGATGGCGTGGCCGCGCTCGGCGAGCGCACGTACGATGCCGCGATAGTAGGTCGCCGCGCCGTTCGAGTAGGCGGACACCAGGCTCGACGCGAAGAACGCGATCTTCATGAAGCTCCTCCGGGATCAGCGCGTGAGAGCAGCGCGCGGCCTCCTGCCTGCGCGCCTGCCAGCGCCGGCGCGACCAGCTCGTCGTAGAGCGCGCGGTACGCCGTCGCCATCGCCGTTGGCGTGTAGCGGAGCGCGCGGCGGTGCGCCTCGACGGCCATCGCGTCGCGTCGCCCGGGGTCCTCGACGAGCGAGCGCAGGGCGCGGCCGAGCTGGTGCGGGGACGCCGGCGGCACGTAGATCGCCGCGTCGCCCCAGACCTCGTGCAGCGTGTCGAGGCTGGAGACGACGAGCGCGCAGCCGGAGAGCGCGGCCTCGAGCGCGCAGAGCCCGAACGGTTCGTAGCGCGCCGGCGCCGCGAAGATCGACGCGCGCGCCATCCACGACCCGAGCAGCTCGGGCCCCATCTCGCCGAGCAGGTGTACGCGCGCGGCGTCGCGCCAGCGAACCGAGGACGTGCCGTCGGGAGCCAGCGTGGGCCCCGCGACCCAGATCGGCCACGGCACCTCGCCGGCGCACGCGGCGAGGGCATCGAGGCCCTTGGCCTCGTCCCAGACGCGGCCGGCGGCGAGCACGAACGGCAGCTTCGGCGCGACCGGCGCCGTCGTGCTCCGGCCGTTCGGGATCACGCGCCCGGGCGCGAGCACCTGATGCTCCTCGAGGATCGCGTCGAGGATCGCGCGCGTCGGCGCGACGACGACGTCGGCCGCCGCCAGCCCGCGGGCGACTCGGCGGCGGTACTCGTCCCACTCCGGCGGCGCCGCGACGCCGCGGCAGGCGCGATGCCACGTGCACACGTCCGCGTGCGCGACGACGACCGTCGGCGCGTCGAACGGGAGGCTCGCGTGCACGAACCCGTTGAGGTGGACGACGTCGGGGACGAGCTGCGCGGCGAGGCGGCCGAGCCAGTCACCGGCCGCGTCGACGTCTCGCCAGGGATGGGGCATCCACTCGAGCGCGAGCCCGCTCTCGACGAGCGTGACGTTGGGAACCGCGGTCGCGGCATGGCGCTGAGCCACCGTCGTCCGAGGCCCCATGGTCGCGAGCGTCACCTCGACGTCGTGGACGGCGAGGGCACGCGCGAGCTCGAGCGCGTACGTCCACACGCCGCCGACGGTGTCCACGGTCATGAGCACCCGCATCACCACACTCGCTCCGCCATGCGGTCGCGCCGCGTGCACGCGACGTTCCACGCACGACCGTCGATTCTGCGCTGCTGCGCGATCTGGCCCGAGCGCTCGCGCCCGCGTGAGCGAGCGCGAGCGCGGTTCGTCGCTCGTCGTGGCAGAGACACCATGGACGGCGGCGCGGCCGCGAGACGAAACCGTACCGCGCAACACGCCGCACGGGCGAGGCACTTCCGATGCACGGCCTCCGCGCAGGAGGTTTGTCATGGATGACCGTGGTCTTCACAGCGTGGGAATCTTCGAGAAGGTGCTGCTCGTCGTCGCCATCGTCGGCGCCATCAACTGGGGCCTCATCGGCTTCTTCAACTGGAACCTGGTCGACGCCATCTTCGGCGGCGGCGCGGTCGAGGAGACGAGCGCGGCGAGCCGCTTCATCTACGCGATCGTCGGGCTCTCCGGCGTGCTCGGCCTGCTGCTGCTGCCGGTCCTGAGGTCGCGGGGCGCCGCACCCGTGCGCGTGCGCACGGCCACCGCGGAGAGGTGAACGCGCGGCTTCCGTGAGGAACGACGATTTCCCCGCGGCCCTGATCTAGGCTCCGGGCGTGGGGTGGAGATCGTCGGCGATCGTGGTGATCGGGCTCGGCGGTTGCGCGTTCCGGCCGGACGGCGCGATCGACGCCGGCGACGTCGGCGTACCGATCGACGGCCGCGGCTCCGGCGACGACGACGCGGCGGAGGCCGCGAGCTGCCCACCCGGCTACGTGGCCGGGACCGCCGGCGTCTACCGTCTGGTCGAGGGCGGCGCGACGTGGGACGCCGCGCGCGCCGACTGCGCCGATGACGCCGCCGGCGGCGCGTTCACGCTCCACACCCACCTCGTCGTGCTCGCGTCCGACGCCGAGCGCGAGTCGATCCGCTCCGACTTCGGCGGCCCGCGGCTGTGGCTCGGCGTCTCCGATCGCGTGACGACGTTCGCGTGGCGCTGGGTCACCGCCGAGGAGATCGAGGCGTACCCGCCCGGTAGCGGCCCACCGTGGCGCGTCGGTCAGCCGACCAACGGCGACAGCGGCGCGCAGGACTGCGTGGTCATGGAGGAGAACGGGCTCTGGGACGATCGTCCGTGCAACAGCGACGCGTACGCGTACGTCTGCGAGTGCGACGCCTTCCCCGAGGAGCCCGCGCACTTCTGACCGGCGACACCTGTCCGCCGCGGGCGTCCGCGCGGACGAGTGTCCGCCGCGGACACGGCCGCGATCGCAGTGAACGCGCGCACTTGCGCGCGGCACATCGGCTGCAATCGGGCCGCGGTCATGAGACCGCGAATCCTTCCCACGCTGATCGCCCGGCTGATCCTCACGTTCCTGCTCACGCCCGCGTCGGGGCGTGCGGACACGCCGGCGGTGTCGCCGCCGCGCATCGTCGAGCACGTCGAGGCGACGTATCCGGCGACGGCGCTCGCGGACCGGAGGTCAGCGACGGTCGAGCTCGTCGTCACGATCGGCGAGGACGGCGCGGTGACCGACGTCGAGGTCGCGGTCGCCGCCGGCGACGGCTTCGACAAGGCGGCGCTCGCGGCGGTGCGCCGCTTCCGCTTCGAGCCGGCGCGACGTGACGGCGTGCCGGTCGCGGCGCGCGTCCGCTACGCGTACGTCTTCACGCCACCACCGCCGCCGCCGCCGGTCGACGAGCTCGTCGTCGAGGACGACGCGGAGGCCGGGCCCGAGACCACGGAGCCCGAGCCCGACGTCGACCTCGCCGACGGCGAGGAGTTCGGCG
>JAIOII010001255.1 GCA_019912685.1 Kofleriaceae bacterium | reverse complement strand
CTATCCGGCCGACGCGATCCGCTCGCCGGTGACCGAGTTCGTCGCCGCGCGGCTGCGCGCGATCGCGGCGGCCGGCGACGCCGCGCGCGATGACGTCTTCCTCAAGGCCGGCGCGTCGGGCACCGTCAGCACGCACCTGCTCTACTGCCTCGCCGGCGCCGCGCACCAGCCGCAGTACACGATCGACCTCGGCGGCCGCGAGCACCTGCAGGCGACGCTCGCGCACTTCCGCGCCGGCCGCATCGGCGCGACGACCCCGTTCGATCGCGCGACGCTCGCCGCCGAGGTCGGCCGCACCGCGCGCTGGGTGCTCACCGGCGACCCGTCCCCGCTCGCGCAGGAGCTGGCCGCCGCGACGCCGCGCTTCGCGTTCGTCAACTACGGCACCAACGACATGGGCGCCGCCGCGAGCTACGGCGCCGCGCTCGCCCCGTTCTGGGACGCGATGAACGAGCTCCTCGACCAGCTCGAGGCCGAAGGCGTCGTGACCATCGTGAGCGGCCTCAACCCGCGCAGCGATCGCGCCGACGCGGCGCTCTGGGTGCCGACCTGGGACGCGGTCACGCGGGCGCTCGCCGAGGCCCGTCAGCTCCCGTACATCAGCCTGTACGTCGCCGCCGCGCCGCTGCCCGACATGGGGCTCGTCGCCGACGGCATCCACGGAAACGTCTACTCGGACGGCACCGCCGAGCCCTGCGTCTTCGACGCCGCCGGCCTCGCCTTCAACTACAACCTGCGCAACCTCGCCTCGCTCGAGGCGCTCGACGCCGTCCGCCGCGTCGTCCTCGACGACGCCGCCGCGCCCGACCTCGCGCCGCTGCCGCCCGTCACCGGCGCCGGCACCGCCGCGGATCCGTTCGTCATCGATCGCCTGCCGTTCACGCACAGCTTCACCACGGTCGGCGGCGAGCGCGCGCGCGACGGCTACCCCGACTGCGACGCCGGCCAGGACGAGCGCGGCCCCGAGATCACGTACCGCCTCGACCTGGCTGCCTCGACGCCGGTGCGCGCCATCGTGCTCGACCGCGGCGACGTCGACGTCGACCTCCACGTGCTCGCCGGCGAAGCGTGCCTCGAGCGCTCCGACCGCCTCGTCGATCGCCCGCTCTCCCCCGGCGCCCATCGCCTCGTCGTCGACACCTTCACGTCGTCCGGCGGCGAGCACGCCGGCGCGTACACGCTCGTGGTCCTGCCCTGCGCGCCCGGCGACCCCGCCTGCGCTCCATGAGCCGCATCCCGCCAGCGCGCTACGCCCGCGGCGGCAGCCGGGCGCGGAGCTCGTGCTTGGGCAGGACCACGGACACGGTCGTCAGGTCGTCGGTGCTGGTGGCCGAGACCCAGCCGCCGTGCGCGCGGGCGATCTCGCGGACGATGTAGAGGCCGAGGCCGAGGCGGCCGTGGCGCGCGCTCTCGCAGGCCGGGGTGAACGCGTCGAAGAGGTGCGCGAGCAGGTCGTCGGGGATGGTCCCGTGGTTCCTCACCTCGAGGCGCACGGTGTCCCCGAGATCGACCGGCTCCACGATGACCGGATCGCGGCCGTGCTTGATCGCGTTGTCGGCGAGGTTGGCGACCACCTGCTCGACGCGCGCTTCGTCCCACTCGCCGATCAGGTCGCCCGGCGCCTCGGCGGCCAGGCAGCGGATGTCGCGGTCCGGGTGGAGCGCCGCGATCTCGTCGATGATGCGGACGACCACCGCGCGCAGATCGGTCGGCTTCCGCACGATCGGGATCCCGCCGCCCAGCCGTCCGCGGGCGAAGTCGAGGATGTCGGAGATGAGCTCGCTCATGCGCGCGACGCTGCGCACGATCTTGGCCGCGACGCCGGCGATGCGCGCCGGCGGACCGCCGGGCTCCTCGAGCAACAACGACGCGCTGATCATCGTCGACTGCAGCGGCAGTCGCAGGTCGTGACCGAGCATGCCGATGAAGGCCTCGCGCGCCTGGTCACGCTGCCGGACGTAGGCGTCGACCGCGTCGGCCACGGCGTCGTCGATCGCGCGCCCGACCGCGAACAGCGGGGCGGCCGACCCCTTCGCGAGCGCGTGGCTCCCGTAGTACCCGACGAGGAGGATGCGGCGCAGCGCGTGGTACTCGTAGACGACCTCGCGCACGTCGTAGCCTTCGCGGTAGCGCGCTTCGGTGTGCTTGATGGCGAGCCGCCGCAGCGGGGAGGTCGCCGGCGCGGCCGCGTCGAGGGCCTCCGCGAGGGCGTCGAGCATCTCGCCCACGTCGTTGCGGAGGAGCGACGTCGACAGGCCTTCCGCCGAGGGCAGCGCCTCGACGTCGTGGCTCCACGCCGTGATGATCTCCTGGCGCTGTTCACGGATGTGTCGCGCGAACGTGTGCACGCCAGGGCTTACCATGCGCTTCACGCACTGCATCATTCGCCTCGAAACGCCGGATTTCGGTGTTTCAGCATCCGCGGCGCCCGCCGACCGTCGATGCCGTCCCCCGAGCGTCCAGGGCGCGGCCGGGGTATGATCGCCGGTCGATGCGGGTCGACGCACCGGGGCGGTTCGAGGTGCTCGAACCCGTGGGATCGGGCGGCACCGCGGCGGTGTATCGCGCGCGCGACACCGAGTCGGGCGCCCACGTCGCGCTCAAGCTCATGCGCGGGCTGTCCGAGCTCGACGCCCGCCGGCTCGATCGCGAGGCCACGGCGCTCGCGTCGGTCGCGCACGACGGCATCGTCGGGTACGTGGGGCACGGACGCGACGACGCCGGCGCGCTGTGGCTGGCGATGGAGTGGATCGACGGCCCGCCGCTGTCCCGCGTCCTGCGCCGGCAGCGGCTCTCGATCGAGGAGATCACGCAGCTCGGGCGCGCGATCGCGATGGCGCTCGCGGCGGCCCACGCGCGCGGCCTCGTGCACCGCGACCTCAAGCCGCAGAACATCATCCTCGCCAATGGCTCGGTCGAGCAGCCCAAGCTCGTCGACTTCGGGCTGGCCAAGGCGTGGAACAGCCCGGCGGCGACCACGCTCACCCAGACCGGCCTGATCGTCGGCACGCCCGCGTACATGGCGCCGGAGCAGGCGCGCGGCAGCGCGGAGGTCGACGCGCGCGTCGACGCGTTCGCGCTCGGCTGCGTCCTCCACGAGTGCCTCGCCGGCCGGGCGCCGTTCGTCGCCGCCCACGTGTGGGCCACGCTCGCCAAGGTGCTGTTCGACGATCCGGTCGACATCCGCGACGTGCGGCCGGAGACGCCGGTCGAGCTCGCCGAGCTCATCGCCTCGCTCCTCGCGAAGGATCCGACGCGCCGGCCCGACGCCGCCGCCGCGGCCGCCGTGCT
>JAIOII010001254.1 GCA_019912685.1 Kofleriaceae bacterium | reverse complement strand
TCCCACGGCATCGTGCCGCCGTTGGTGTCGCAGAGCACGACGGTCTCGGCGCCGGCGGCGGCCGCGGCCGCGAGCGTCGCGAGCGCGTACGCCGGGTCGGCGGCGAAGCCGTCGAAGAAGTGCTCGGCGTCGTAGATGACGCGGCGGCCGGCGGCGCGCAGGAAGGCGACCGAGTCGCCGATCATGGCGAGGTTGTCCTCGGGCGTCGTGCGCAGCACCTCGACGGCCTGGAAGCGCGACGACTTGCCGAAGATCGTGCAGACCGGCGTGCCGGCCTCGACGAGCGCCTGGAGGTTCTGGTCCTCCGCGGGCGCGACGCCGGCGCGGCGGGTCGAGCCGAACGCGCACAGGGCGGCGTGGCGCCAGCGCTCGGCGCGCGCGCGCTCGAAGAAGAGCGCGTCCTTGGGGTTCGAGCCGGGCCAGCCGGCCTCGATGAAGTCGACGCCGAGCTCGTCGAGGGCGCGCGCGATGCGCAGCTTGTCCTCGAGCGAGTACGAGATGCCGGCGCGCTGCGCGCCGTCGCGGAGGGTCGTGTCGTAGACCTGGACGGTACTGCTACTGCTACTGCTACTGCTCACGTTTGCTCCGTTCGCGCCGGCTCGCCCGCTGCGCGGGCTCGGCCGCTTCGTCGTGGGTGCTACCCCGGAGCGCGCTTCGCGCGCGGCCCCACTCCTCGCGGCTGGCGCTCACTGGCGTGACTCCGCGGCGCGCTCGTGCGCCTCGATCTTCGAGAGGTGCGAGCGCAGGTAGCCGAGCTCGTCGACCCCGTCGAGGAGGCAGCGCCGCGCGAACGCGTCGACCGCGAACTGCGCGCTCCGGCCGGCGAAGCCGATCGTCTGCGACTCGAGGTCGATCGTCAGCGGCGTCCTCGGGTCGGCGGTGATCGCCGCGACCAGCGCCGCGTGATCGCCCTCGGCGAGCGCGACGGGCAGGAGGCCGTTCTTGAGCGCGTTGCCGCGGAAGATGTCGGCGAACGACGGCGCGACGACGGCGCGGAAGCCCGCGGCGCACAGGGCCCACGGCGCGTGCTCGCGCGAGCTGCCGCAGCCGAAGTTCTTGCCGACGACGAGCACCTGCGCGCCCTTCGCCTCGGGCCGCTCGAGCGGGAAGCCGTCCTTGTAGCCCTGCTTGAAGTCGACGAAGAGCGCCTCGCCCAGGCCGGCCTTGTCGGTGACCTTGAGGAAGCGCGCCGGCACGATCTGGTCGGTGTCGACGTCGTTGGCGAGCAGCAGCGCGGCGTGGCTCGTGAGCGTGGTGAAGCGAGCAGCGGTGCTCATGGGGCGGTCTCCTGCGCCAGCGAGCGCGGATCGGTGACCTTGCCGGTCACGGCGGCGGCGGCGGCGGTGAGCGGCGACGCGAGCAGCGTGCGGCCGCCCTGCCCTTGCCGCCCCTCGAAGTTGCGGTTCGAGGTCGACACCGCGAGCTGGCCGGGGCGGAGCTGGTCGCCGTTCATGGCGATGCACATCGAGCAGCCCGGCGTGCGCCACTCGGCGCCCGCCTCCTTGAACACGCGGTCGAGGCCCTCGGCCTCGGCGGCGCGCGCCACGGCCTCGGAGCCGGGGACGATCATCGCGCGCACGCCGGGCGCGACCTTGCGGCCGCGCAGCACGGAGGCGGCCGTCCGGAGATCGGACAGCCGGCCGTTGGTGCACGAGCCGA
>JAIOII010001253.1 GCA_019912685.1 Kofleriaceae bacterium | reverse complement strand
CGCGCGGGCGACGAGGTCGTGGTCGTCGATCTGGCGGCGCCCGAGCCGATCGTGAAGGCGCGGTGGTCGACGCCGGCCGAGCCGTTCGGCCTCGCGCTCTCGCCCGACGGCGCGACGCTCCTCGTCACCACCGTCGCCGATCGCACGCTGGTCGCGTTCGACACGCGCGACGGCAGCGCGCGCTGGCGCCGCCCGCTGCGCCCCGAGCCGCGCGGCGTCGCGATCTCGCCCGACGGCGCGCAGGCGATGGTGACATACCTGACCACGGCCACCGTCGATCGCATCCGCCTGAAGGATCCGTCGCGGGTGACGGCGATCGCCCTCGGCACCGGCAAGGGCGAGAACCTCGTCGGGGCCGCGGTCCTCGATGGGTTCGACGCCGCGACCCCGGGCCGGCGCTTCCCGCGCAACGCGTTCGCCGTGCGCTTCGTCGGCAACGAGCTCGCGATCGTGCCGCACCAGGTGTCGACGCCGCTCCAGGACGCGCGCTTCGGCGAGAACACCGGCTCGTACGGCGGCGGCTTCGAGCCGCCGATCAGCCACGCGCTCACGATCGTCGCCGCTGGCGACAGCGAGCTACCGCGCCACGTCGCCGCGCAGATCGCGGTGCACCAGCCGCGCGCGCTGGCGTGGGATCCGGGGCGCGACCGCCTCGTCGTCGCCGGGTTCGGCTCGGACTCGCTGCTCTTCGTCGACGCCGCGTCGCAGGCGGGCATCCGCCACGTCTCCGACGTCGCGCTCGGCGACCGCTCGTGCGGCCCGCAGGGCGTCGCGTTCGCCGACGACGGCGCGGCGTGGGTGTACTGCGCGGTGTCGCGCAAGACCGCGCGCGTCGTGCTCGACGAGAAGCGCGTGGCGAAGGTGACGTGGGGCCCGGCGGTCGCGAAGAGCCGCAGGTCCGAGCTGGAGCACCTCGGCTTCGATCTGTTCCGCCGCGGCAACGACTTCCGCCTGTCGACGCGCGGCGCGATGGCGTGCTCGAGCTGCCACCCCGAGGCGCGCACCGACGGCCTGTCGTGGCGCATCGAGAAGCACGAGCTGCAGACGCCGCTCCTCGGCGGCCGCATCCCGGGCACGCACCCGTACAAGTGGGACGGCGGCGACGCCGACCTGACGATCAGCCTGACCTCGACGATGAAGCGGCTGGGCGGCGGCGGGTTGCGCAAGGACGAGACGCGAGCGCTGGCCGCGTTCCTGGAGAGCCTGGACGCGCCGCGGGCTCCGTCGCGGAGCGCGGCGCGCGTCGCGCGCGGCAAGGCGCTCTTCGCGTCGGCGGAGCTGGGCTGCAGCTCGTGCCACGCGGGCGCGCGGCTGACGGACCGGGAGAAGCACCCGCTCGCGGGGACGCTGACGGAGGCGGACACGCCGTCGCTGATCGGCCTGGCGGCGAGCGCGCCGTACTACCACGACGGCAGCGCCGCGACGCTCGAGGCGCTGCTCGGTGACCGCGGGCTGGTGCACGGGATGTCGGACATGGCGGAGCTGAGCGAGGCGCAGATCGCGGACCTGGTGGCGTACCTGGAGACGCTGTAGCCGGGCGGAGACGGAGACCGCGG
>JAIOII010001252.1 GCA_019912685.1 Kofleriaceae bacterium | reverse complement strand
CGGTCCCGACGAGGTCGAGCGCCTCGAGGAGTCGCGACGCGCGCTCCGCCGGAACGCCGATCGCGCCGGCGATCGCCTCGGCCATCGCTTCGGGCGCGACGCCTTCGGCGGTGCTGGCCGCGCGGGCGTCGGCACCCCTCTTGAGCATCATGGTGGAGAACTCGGTGAGCGTCTTCATGCGGGCCTCGGGCGCGGGGAACGGGAGCGGACGGCTTCTTACTCCATGTCGCGCCAAAGCAAAAGGGCCGCCCGCCTTCATGACGGACGGCCCTCGGGCCAGTGGCTAGGTCAATTGCTCAGCGCGGGATCAGCGCGTACCGGCAGACGCCGACGCCGACGCCGAGACCTCGACCGAGACCTCGACGTTCACGTTGACGCGCGCGACGGCATCGGCCGCGGCCTTGATCTGGCCGGTGATGCAGAGCGCCTGATCCTTGAACGAATTCGCGAGATCGCGGCCCGCGGCCGCGAGGCTCGTCGCGGTCGACGCCCAGGTCGACACCGCCGCCTGGAACGGCTTGAGCCGCGCCTGGACGCTGAAGATCTTGGGGAAGCCCTTGCGCATCGCGTTCATCGCCGCCTCGGCCTTCGTCGCGTCGACGATCGCCGACGCCTCGACCTCGACCGAGAACTCGGGCTCGGTGCACTGCATGTCGACCGAGGCGTTCACCTCGGCCTGCGCGCGGCACTCCGCCGACGCGTCGACCTCGGCCGTGCCCTCGCAGGAGCCGCGGCAGGTGCCCTCGCACACGCCGTTGCAGTCGCCGCCCGAGCCGCCGGTGCCCGCGGAGCCCTTGCAGGTGCCGTCGCAGGTGCCGTTGCAGGTGCCGTTGCACGTCATCTGCACGTCCGCCTCGGCCTTCGCCTCGCACTGGGCGGCGGCGCGCGCCGACGCCTGCATGTCGAGGGTGCAGACCGCCGGCTTGTACACGACGTTAAGCTTCGCGTCGGCCTTGATCGCCACCTTGAGGTCCGCGTTCAGGCGCTCGAACACGCGCGCGCACACGTCCTTGGGCTGGCCCTCGAGATCGGGGCCCGCCATCGCGAGCTCGCGACCCATGATCGCGCAGCTCTCGCCGATGACGTTGACCATCCGCTGCGACTCCTCGTCGACGCGCACCGTCGCCTCGAGGAACGCCTTCAGCTTGCGGCCGGCGTCGGAGGCGGCGTAGTTGCCGCAGGTGTTCGGGTCGACGCCGCTACCGCCGCGACCCGGGATCTTGGGGCCGCCGGCAGGGCAGGCGCTGAGGACGAGGACGGCGGCCGCGCAGGCGGCGACCCAGAGGCTACGAGCAGACAAGGTACGCATGGACGAGGCTCCTTCGCGGGTCCCTTCCCGCGGATGCCGGGGAGATAACACAGGCTTCCCGCGCGCCTCTACCCGCGGGCCGGCAGATCACGCTCACCTCTCTGGGTCAGCGTTCGCTGAGTGAGCCTCGCCACGGATTCCACCCGGGCGGATGTCGATGTCGCGTCGTGTTTACGTTTGTCGTCTCGAGGTAGGCGAGGCACTGCGCGTCGGGATCGAGCGTCGTCGACATCACCGGCCACGCGACGCCAGTCGGCACCGTCGCGACGGCGACGCCGTCGACGCCGCGCTCGATCATCACCTTCGCGGTCTCGCCCACGTTTTCGCCCGTGAGCGCGACAGCGAAGTTGCAGCCGTGGAGCACACCGCCCGGCGTCGTCTCGGTGACGACGACGTTCTGCGACGGCTCCGTGCCGGTGATCTCGACGCGGAAGGTCGGCCACACCGGCGCGCCGGCGCCGCGCACCCAGATATCGAAGTAGGTATCGAGCTCGAGGCCGGTGGACGTCTCGAGCGCCGCCTGCAGCTCGTCGACCGAGAGCGTGCGCTCGGCGCCGAGCACCGACGCGATCGCGGCGAGCACCTGCTCGCGCGACGCGAGCGACTCGAGCTGGCGGAAGAGGATCATCGGCCCGGGGCCGTAGACCTCGCCGTAGTACTGGAGGAGCGTGGGCCGCGTCGCGTCCTCGGGCACCGGGTAGTACGCCGCCCCGCTGGCGAACGCCTTCCACGCGCGCGCGGTGACGAGCGCCTCGCTGGTGATGCCGGCCTCGTCCTCGTACACGTACGAGAGGTACTCGGCCATCGCTTCCTTCCAGACGAAGTCGTAGGTGTCCGCGAGCGTCGTCTGGTCGCCGGCCCACTGGTGCGCGAGCTCGTGGTTGAGGACGTGCGCGACCGGCCGCGCGTAGAGCGAGCTCATCGGCCGATCGAGCCCGTCGTCGAGGACGATGTTGCCGGGGTGCTCGAAGCCGCTCCAGTAGGTCGGCCCGGTGACGATGCGCAGCTCGTTGCCGTACGGGTACGGGCCGAAGCGCGACGCCATCCACGCGAGGAAGCCCTGGTGGTACGCGCTGTCGACGAGCGGCGCGATGCCCGAGCCGGGGCGATCGTGGAGCGTGACGGTGACGTCGCCCCACGTGCCGAGCGCCGTCGTCTGCCACGACGGGCTGGCGATGAAGCCGTACGTCGAGTAGGTCGGGCCGCCGTCGAGATCGAACTCGCACGTGGTCGTGGTCTCGCCAGGCGTGACGCGGCCGGGGCACAGCGCCTGGACGCCGCTCCGGTGGTGGATCGTGAAGCGGTGGTGCGCGAACGTGCCCGGGCGCGTGTCGCACGGCCCGAAACGATCGCAGCCGCCGACCCACGAGACCAGGTAGAACATCGGCTGGCCGGAGGCGTCGTTGGTGACCGAGTAGCCGACCTGCGAGGCGCCCCACGTCTCGAGCGGCTGGAGCGGGATGGCGGCCGAGAGCGTGATCGGGCCGGGGCCGAAACCGCCCTGCGGCACGCACGCGGTGAGCGTCGCGCCGTCCCAGGTCGCGATCGCGGAGGTGTCGCCGAGGCGGACCGAGCCGAGATCGAGCGCCGCCGAGCGCGAGGGCAGGGCGACGCAGTTGCCGGGCGTGAGCACGTTCAGGTCGAGGCCGATCGAGGCGGCGCGCGTCTCGAGATCGAATTCGTAGTCGTAGCGGAGCACCTCGACGCTCGCGGTGCCGGTCGGCGCGGCGTCGGGCGCGTCACCGCCGTCGTCACCGCCGCACGCGACCAGGGTCGCTGCCAGGATCACCGCAGGGCGCATGCGTCGTTGTTACCACCGACCCGCGCCGCGCGATCAAGGACGTTGCGCGCGCGCGATGGGTCGTGCGGTGAGCCACACGAAGCGCGCGATGAGCGCGGCGGCGGTGCCGGTGAGGCCGGCGGAGAGGCCCCACCACAGGCCGGGAGCGCCCTGGTCGAACGCGAAGGCGAGGACGAGCGCGACGGGGAGGCCGAGCAGGTAATGACCGAAGACGTTGGCGACGAAGGCGGCGCGCGTGTCGCCCGCCCCGCGCAGGGCGCCGGCGGCGACGGCCTGCGCGCCGTCGGAGAGCTGGAAGACCGCGGCGATCTGCACCAGCGGGATCGCGGCGAGGATGACCTCGGTGCGATCCGTGAAGAGGCTGGCGAGCGGCTCGGCGGCGACGACGAAGACCGCGGCGGACGTCGCCATGACGGCGGCGCCGAGGGCGAGGCTGGTGAGGCCGGCGCGGCGAGCGGCGGCGTGATCACCGGCGCCGACGGCGAGGCCGAC
>JAIOII010001251.1 GCA_019912685.1 Kofleriaceae bacterium | reverse complement strand
CATCCTCACCGTGCTCGAGGCGCGCGACGCGTGAATCAGGGCTCCCACACCGGGCCGTCGCCCGTGACCGACATGGCCTGCACGCCGGCGCGGAGCGGCCGCTCGGTGCCGCCGATCCGGATCGCGCCGCCGGTCGACGTCATGCCCTTCTGGAACGTGATCGACGTCGAGCCGTCGAGCGTCACCGTGTACGAAGATCCGCCGTCGGTGACCGACGGCGTGAGCGCCGGCTCGGACGCTCCGCGCGCCTCGAGCACGGTGAGGATGTAGCTCTGCGCCGTGCCCGGCGTCGTGTCCACCTCGATGCGATGCTGGCTGGACGCGCGGCTGCCCTCGTCGACGACGCGATACGCGCGCTGCGCCGGCAGGAGCGTGGTCATCGTGAGCGCCTGGTCGCCGACGGTGCACGTCGCGCTGTCGTCGCCGCTCACCAGCGGGGCGGTCTCGCAGTGGTTGAGGAACGTCCGGGTCGCCGCCGCGTCGGCGGTCTGGATGCGATCGAGGATCACCAGCGTCTCGAGCGACCGCACGAAGACGAACTCGCGCCGCCACTCCTGCATGCGGGTCGCGGGCGGCACGAGATCGACCGCGGCGAACGCGTAGCCCGCGCCCGACTCCAGGCGCTCGACGATCGCCTCGGGGCCGGAGTACTGCGGCCCCGGATTGGCGCCGTTCACCAGGACGGTGTTGTGCGCGATGCCGAGGGCGCCGTCGACCGAGCCCGCGCCGCCGTAGCCGACCACCGAGGTGCTGCTGGAGCCGGCGTAGGCCGCCGACTCGTGCGAGAGGAAGCGTCCGCCGCGCCAGATCTGGAACGTGCCGTAGTCGCCGTGCTGGTGGCCGATCGTGTTCTCCGCGGCGTCGCCGAGCTGGAGCATGACGACCGTGCCGCTCGCGCCCCACGCGCTGCGGCCGTAGAAGTAGCGCGGGCCGGCGGCGTAGAAGTCGAGCGGCAGGCCGTCGAACGCCAGCGGCGCCGTGGGCTCGTCCACCGCCTGGACGTGGCGCCACGGCGTGACGCCGACCATCTCCGTCCACTGGCGCGCGTGACGTCCGACGTTGTTGGCCGGCCAGTACGACGCCATCGTGGTCATGAAGTCGGGGTAGTAGTGGGTCTGGGCCTGGAAGCGCGAGTTCCAGCCCTCGTCGTCGCTGAACGGGAAGACCGTGTAGCCCGCGCCGGTCACGTCGGGCACGCGCGTCGGCGCCGGCGTCGTCGAGTAGATGACCGCGTACACCGACTCGCGCCAGAACGGCGTCTCCTCGTAGACGTTGCGGCCGAGCAGGCTGGCGGTGACGAACGGGACGAGCGGATACGCGCCGACGACCGGCCCGTACTCGGAGCCCTCGCTGGCGACCCCGCCCCGGCTCGCGCCGGTCGGCGCCGTCGACGGATCGAAGCGCTGCGCGAGGCGATTGGTGAACACCCAGTCGAGCATGGCCTCGGCCCACGCCGGGTCCTCCTCGTACGCGGTGATCGACCACTCGAGCTCGTTGCGCAGGTAGCCCCAGTAGTAGTTGTTCTGGAACATCCCGGGGCCGCCCCAGCTCTTGCGGCTCCACGCCTGGATCCCGGTCGACATGCCGGCGACGTAGGTCGCGCGCTGCGCCGCCGTGAAGTACGGGTGGCACCAGTCGTAGACGAGGATGAGCTGCTCGCCGGTCCAGCGGCACGAGTCGCACGCGGTGCCGCCCGAGTCGTCGACGTCGCCGAGGCGCGATAGCCCCCACTCGATCGCGCGCGTGCACGAGCCGGTCGCGTTGTCGGTGAGCAGGCCGTGGAGCGCGACGTCGCCGTAGCCGCCGCCCGAGTCCTCGCTCGTCGGCGGGTTGAACGGGTTCGCCTGGAACCAGGCGCGCGCCCGCGCCAGCCGGCTCGGGTTGAACCACAGGCGCGGATGGGCGGCGGGGATCGACAGGCCGTGCGTGGTCGCGACGAGCTGGGCCACGGTGACCGTGGCGGTGGCGCGCTCGCCCGAGCCCGACTCGGTGGCGACCACGGTGTACGTTCCCTCGGTCATCGGCGCGGCGTACTCACCGCCCGCCGTGATCCGGCCGCCGGCGTCGCCTTCCTCGACCGACCACGCGATCGCGGAGACCGCCTGGCCCGAGCGCGACGCCGCGAACGTGCGCTGCCCACCGGGCGCGATCGTCACCGTGGGCGGATCGACCTCGAGCGGCCGGTCGCCCGGATCTCCGCCTCCGTCGTCGTCGCCGCCTCCTCCTCCTCCGCCGGTGATGTCGCCCGAGAAGCAGGCGGGTGCGACGAGCGCGAACATCACCACCAGGACGGTCCGGAGGACGGGTCGGATCATGCGTGGCGCATCGTACGTCAGGCGTGTGCGCCACGGCCCGCGTCGAGCCCGCGTATCAGCGGGCGTCGACGCGGATGACGGCGCTGTCGACCCCGGTCGGCACGATCGTCCGGCGATCGTCGCCCGGCTCCCACCGCGTGCTGCCGTCGGCCCGGCGCGTG
>JAIOII010001250.1 GCA_019912685.1 Kofleriaceae bacterium | reverse complement strand
CCCCGGCGCCGCCGAGTCCGTCCACGTCGGCGACGCGGTGCCGACCGGCGCCGGCGCCGGGGTGGCAGCAGGGCCGACGGCGTGCCCGCCCGTCCCGCTGCGCGGTGCCATGCTCGGCATGGTGCCGAGCTGGGTCTTCTTGTCCTCCGACACTGGGCCCTAGCGTAGCACGAGGGGCGGCGGCCTCAGCGGGCGGCCGCCTTGGCCTCTTCCTCGGCCAGCTCGACGGCGCGGATCATCGCCGAGCAGACGTGCTGCACGTAGTCGATGCGGACGTTGCGGTCGACGGGGTTGGCGGGGACGGCGCCCAGGCCCTTGGCCCGGGCGACCACCGCGTAGTCGTTGTCGGGGCGGATCTGCTGGCGCAGCAGGTAGTGCAGCGTCTCGAGGATCTCGCGGCGCAGCGCCCGGCTCGGTTGACCGTGGTACTTGCCGAGGAGATACGTCGAGATCCGCGCCTCGGTGTGTGACCCGGCCGGCGTGTTCTGCGGCATCACGAACGGCGTCATGATGTGCGAGCCGACGAGGTCCCACTGATCGGGGCGCTCGCCCGGGTGCGGCTGGCTCTCGCCCCAGAAGCGGGCGAGCCCGTTACAGAAGTCGAGCCATGCCGCCTTCTTGGTGTAGATGCGCCCGAGCGCCTCGGCGCTGATGCACGTCCAGTGCTCCTCGCCGTAGAGCATCCCGCCGATGAAGAAGTCGTACCAGCCGACGAGCCAGTCGAGCGCCTCCTCGCTGGCCTTCGCGTAGCGCTCGTCCCTGGTGACCTCGTACATGCGCGCGAGCGCGAGCGCCGCCTCGCCGGAGAAGTAGAGGTCCATGGTCTTGTCGTCGGCGACCTGGGTCTTGACGTTGTAGCGATGGCGGAACGAGCCGTCGGGGCGCTGCATCCACAGCATCCAGTTGGTGAGCTTGGTGGCGAGCGGCAGGTAGCGCGTGTCGCCGGTCGCGCGCTGGTACTCGGCGAGCGCGACCACGCCGAGCGCGGTCGAGCCGAGATTGGCGACGGTGCCGCCCTTGTCGATCACGCACGCGAGCTCGGTGCCGTCGGGCAGCGTGCGCGTGCAGCCGCCGGCGATGACGAGGTCGTTCATGTGGGCGAACGCGCGCTCGATGGGCTCGCGCAGCCACTCCTCCTTGGTGATGCGATAGACCTCGGCGAGGAAGTAGGTGGTGCCGCAGTGGCGCGGGATGCTGTAGGGGCCGGGGCGCAGCGGGTCGGTGCCCTGCCCGCTCGTCAGGTTGCGCTCGTAGATGTAGCGGCCGTTGGGGCCGAGGTGCTCGACGAGGTAGCGCGCGCCGTCGAGCGCCGCGGCGCGCAGCGTCTCGGGCGTGACCGGCGGGCCGTCGGGGAGGCCGCGGTAGAGCGGAAGCGGCGGCTGCGCGCGATCGGGCGCCTCGACGAACGCGTCGGTGCGGAAGCGGTAGTAGGTGCGCGCGCGCTTGCCCCAGTCGCTCCACTTGATCGCGACGCGCGTGGCGAGGATCTGGTCGGCCTTGGCGAACTCGACGCCCATGCCGATCTCGGGCATGAGCGTCGTGAGCGGCTTCTTGGCGAGCAGCCCCATGAGGAACATCTCGTCGGGCATGAGCAGCGAGCGGACGGTCGTGTCGTCGGTGAGCGTGACGCCGAGCCCCTCGACGCCGGGGTGCAGCGCGACGAGCTGGAGCACCGGGTGGTCGCGCTCGATCGGCCCGCGGGCGACGACGACGTCGACCTTGATCTCGGCGGCGGCGCGCTGCGCGGCGTCGAGCTGCACGAGCGCCGGGTGGTGGCCCATGAGCTCGGCGGCGGTGCGCGCGGCCCGGGCGATCGTCGGCCCGTAGCCGTCGAGGCGCGCGAGCATGCGTCCCTCGAGGTAGATGGTCGCGGCGAGCGGGCCGTCGTGCGGCAGGCGACGCGCGAGCTCGGGGTGCTGCGGCTCGACGACGGCCTTGCCCTCGAGCGCGCTGCGCAAGGTCGCCATGACCTGGGTGCGCGCCTCGGGGCCGAGCGGCGGCGGGACCTCGATGCGCCACGTGCCGTACACCTTGGCGACGATGGCGAGGAACACCAGCGACGGCAGCGTCCACACCGCGGCGAGCGCGAGCGCGCGCCGTCGCGTCATGCGCAACCTCACGCGGCCGGCCTCGGCCACAGCGGCGTGAGCCCGAAGGCGCGGCGGCCGCCGCGGGTCATCGCCCACTTCATCTGCAGCGCGGGCAGCGTGGCGGCGAACTGCACGACGAACGCCGTCGAGAGGATGGCGCCGGACGCGGCGGCCTTGCCGAACGCGCCGTACACGCCGGAGAGGTACGAGGCGGTGACGAGCAGGACGATGATGAACGCGATCGCCCAGAGGATCATGCCGGTGCCGCCGACGAGGGTCGCGATCCAGCCCCACTTGCCGCGCACCGCGGTGCCGACCGCCATGATCAGCGTGCAGGCGGGCAGGACATAGAGGATGCCGCGCGCCCAGCCAAAGCGGTTGTGCAGGAGCTCGGAGAACGCCCACAGGAAGCCGATCGTGAAGACGATGTCGGCGCCGATGTAGATCCAGCGCCGCGGATCCCGCGCCGGCGTCACGCGCGCGGCGGCGGGCGCCGGCGCGGACGTGGAGGCGGAGGCGGACCTGGACGCAGGCTTGCCGGTGCGACTGCCCTTCTTGGCCATCGCCCGCGATTATTACGTCGGCGGGCGCGCCGCTGTCACTGGACGACGAGCGTGTATCCGCCGGTCGCGCCGTTGTACCCGTAGACCTCGATCGTGCCGCCCGCGGGGACGGTCACCTGCTCGCTGTCGCCCGTGCCCTGCGACTGTGCCACGCGGTTGCCCGCGCTGTCGTACGCCGCGAGATCCAGGTCACCCTCGGCGTGGCTGAAGGTGACGCGAACCGTGCGCGCCGCCGCGCTCGAGAACCAGTCGCGATCCGCCGTGCAGATGCGGAGGTCGCCGTGGGTGCCGGCGGCGGCGGCCTTGGCGGCCGCGCGCGTGTCGTTGGGCTCGAAGCGGTCGGTGCAGCCGCCGGTGCCGCCGCCGTCGCTCTCGAGCGAGCAGAACGGGGTCTGGTCGACGGGCGCGATCTCGTCCATGGCGACGCCGCGCTGCGGGCACGCCTCGTCCTCGCTCCAGGCCTTCCACGCGGCGCCCTGCCCCATCGCCTGCGCGCGCGCCTGCCAGCGGGCGTAGCCGTCGGCCTGGTTCATGAACACGGTGGGCGCGGCGCACGTGCCGGCGGCCTCGGCGGCGGCGAGCTCGGCGGCCGCCTCGGCGATCACGATCTCGTACATCGCCGCCGTCGACGAGTTCCAGCAGCAGGTCTTGCTCTTCGTGTAGGTGAGCTCGGCGAGGACGTAGTCCTCGTCCTTCCTGTGCATGCGATCGATCTCGGCCTGGCTCGTGCCCCACGTGCGCTGCGCGAGCGCGTACAGCTCGGCGAAGGCGCCCTCGCGACGCTCGCGCGCCGAGCACGAGGCCGGGTAGTTGCGCAGGTGGCGGCGCGCGTCCTCGATCTGGGCGAGGAGCTCGGTCCGCTGCTGCTCGGGCGAGACCTGGCCGAGGAGCTGCTGGAAGCGCGCGGGGCGCGCGGCGATGCGCGCGTAGTCGGTCGAGTTGATCCAGCTGGCCTCGTCGCCGCGCATCCAGGTGTTGGTCCAGTAGCCGCCGATGTTCTTGGTCACGCGCCACCGCTTGAGGCCGCCGCCGAGCCTGGCGTACTCGGAGCCGTCGCTGGCGGTGCCGACGCCGCCGGTGTAGTTGCTGGTGAAGTAGCCCTTGGAGGCGACGCCGCTCTCGCGCTTGCCCTGGCGGCGCGGCATCGAGCCGGAGATGGTGACGACGTCGAGGTTGCCCTCGCCGATGGGCAGCACTTCCTTGACGACGAGGGTGTGGCCGATGCCGCTGCGCTGCCAGCGCTCGACCAGGGTGTCACCGGCGCGCACCGCCTCGGGGACGAGGTTGTAGGTGTTGGCGCTGTCGGCGAGGTTCATCGAGCCGAGGTAGTTGAGCGCCATCACCGTGAAGTAGCCGGCGCGCTTGTTGAGGTGGATCTCGTCGAGATAGGTGCCGAACGGCGCGCCGCCGAAGACCGGCTGGGTGTCCTCGCCGCCGGCGAGGCGCTTGCCGCGCAGCGTGCTGTCCTTGGGCCAGCTCGCCGTGTACTCCGCGGGGGTCTTGCGCGAGTGGTCGGCGTAGGCGACGCCGAACTCGGGCGAGCTCGCGTAGCGGCCGGCGGCGGTGCGCACGCCGTTGTGGCCGAAGTAGACGCGGCGGCCGGAGGAGTCCATCGACTCCATGAAGAACGGCAGCTCGTACCAGGCGGCGAAGGTGATGCGGAGGAAGATCGACATCTCGGCGCACTCGAGCGACGGCGAGTCGAACGAGCGGCCGAACGGCGTGGTGAGCTTGATCGTCTGCGAGTAGCCGTCGGCGGCGGGCACGAACTCCATCGAGTCGAGCCAGGCGGCGTACTTCTGATCCCAGGTGAGGCCGGAGCTGGCGCCCCAGGCGAGGCCGGCGGCGCGGGCGGCGGTCGTGTCGGTGTCGTCCCACGCGTTGCGCGCGGTCCAGACCTGCGTGCGCGTGGTGTTGGTGTTGACGAGGAGGCCCTTCCGGTACTCGCTGTCCTCCTTGCCGGGGGCGGGCACCGGCTCGAGCGGCCCTTCCATGCCCCACTCCTCGTCGATGTCGCGGACGCCGTCGTCCGCGCCGTCGGTGGCGCAGCCGATGGCGGCGCCACCCAGGCCGAGCAGGATGCCGAGGAACGTGAGCCGCTGGCGAGCGCGGGCGAGGCGGAAGGAAAGCGCGATACCCATGGTCCGACCACCGTGAGCACGAAGCGTGCCGCGGGGTTGGGCGCGCGAAGAACCGAGGTTTCGGGTGCTTGTGGATGGGGGCCGGCGGCGCCTCCCGGCGGCGGCTAGTGCGGTGGTCGGGTCGGCCGTCGCCGCGCGAGTGGTATCCTCGAGGCATGACGGACGAGTCGCCACGCGAAGCACGTCCTCTCGAGTCGCTGCGGCGCGAGGTCGAGGCGCCTCGCACCGGCGCCAGCGTGTGGTTGCCGATGATGGCGCTCGCGTCGGCGGCGATGCTGACGATCGTGAGCGGCGTGGCGGTGATGACGCGGCCGGCGCGGCCGGTGCTGATGGTGCCGCCGCCGGCGAGAAGCGCGAGATCGAGCGGTTGCTCCTGCAGGTCGATCACGCGAGCGCGGAGAGCGAGCGGTGGCGGCGCGAGAACATCATCGAGGTTCGCGTGCCGTGTCACGCGGCGGTCTACCGTGGTGACCTCGACGGCCGGCCGCAGCCGTTCGAGGAGTGCATCGAGTACCGCAGGAAGTAGGCGGGGGGCGCCCCGCGCGCACGCGCGCGACGGTGATACCGTCGGAGGATGGCGCGTCCTCCTCGTACGCGGTTCGCCGCCCCGTTCGTCGTCGTGGTCGCCGCCGCGGGCGGGTGCTCCGACGGCAAGAAGGGCGACACGACGACCACGACGCCCGAGCCGACGACGACGAGGACGAGGACGACACCCGAGCCGATGACGCCCGAGCCGACGGCGCGAAGTTGGAGCGTGCAGCGCCGAGGTATCAGGTGCGTGGCCTACGAGTCGATGAGCTGCCCCGAGGGCTTGCGGTGCAACCCGCCGCCGCCGATGGGGATGCCGTGCCCACCGGAGGAGGTGGGGACCTCCTTCACGGTCGTGTCGGCGGACGGCAAGCGCTGCTTCCTCGAGGACGGCGCGACGCCGGTGACGTGCCCGAGCGACGACTACCCACCGCCGACGCCGGCGATCGACGCGGCGGTGGAGGTCGCGGCGTCGCTGCGGCGCTGGACGGTGTCGCGCGGCGGTAAGGACTGCTGGGCGGCGATCGATCCCGATCCGTGCACGCAGCTCCAGCTGAAGCCGGGCGACCCGATCCCGCCGTGCAACCCGCCGGCGCCGATGCGGCTCGAGTGTCCGCCGGCGCACGTCCTCGCGATCGTCGAGACCGCGGCTGACACGTGCGAGACCCGTAGCGACGCGACGTGCGACCCCGGCGTGAAGTGCAACCCGCCGCCGCCCGCGAAGGTCCCCTGCCCTCGTCACTGACGCCGACGGCGGCGCTGGACGCGTCGACGCGCGCGCCACCGGCAGCGAGGG
>JAIOII010001249.1 GCA_019912685.1 Kofleriaceae bacterium | reverse complement strand
GCCGGCGGCCGCGCCGCAGCGCGACCACGACGACGACGACTGAGCCCGACAAGCGCGCACGATCTGCGCTGCGTCCGGATACCGGACGCAGCTTCCGCCAGAGATCCGCAAATCAGGCGGCGCTGAGCGCGGCACAGCGCTTGCTGTACGGACCCTCCCAGGAGGTCCGTATGCGGCGCTCCGAGAAGTCGTTCCGCAAAGAGCTCGAAGCAAGAGGCGTCTCGCGCCGCGAGTTCATGGGGTTCTGCGCCGGCATCGCCGCGATGCTCGGGTTGCCGGCAACCGCGGCCGGCGAGATCGCCAAGGCGATCGAGACCAAGCGGAAACCTCCGCTGGTGTGGCTCGAGTTCCAGGACTGCGCCGGCAACACCGAGTCCTTCCTGCGCGCGAGCAAGCCGAGCGCCGCCGAGGTCATCCTCGATCTGCTCTCGGTCGACTACCACGAGACGATCATGGCGGCGGCCGGCCACCAGTCCGAGGCGGCGCTCGCCCAGTCGATGGCCGCGCACAAGGGCGGCTACATCGTCGTCATCGAGGGCTCGATCCCGACCGGCGCGGGCGGCGCGTACTGCACGATCGGCGGGCGCTCCGCGCTGCAGATCGCGCGCGAGGCCTGCAAGGACGCGCTCGCGGTGATCGCGGTCGGCACGTGCGCCGCCTTCGGCGGGCTGCCGGCGGCCGAGCCCAACCCGACCGGCGCGCTCAGCGTCGAGGAGGCGGTGCCCGGCATCCGCACGCTCATCAACCTGCCGGCGTGCCCGGTGAACGCCGAGAACCTGACCGCCGTGCTCGCCCACTTCCTCACCTACGGCGAGTGGCCGAGCACCGATCGTCTCCACCGGCCACGCTTCGCGTACGGCAAGCTCATCCACGACGCGTGCGAGCGCCGCGCCCACTTCGACGCCGGCCAGTACGTCGAGCAGTGGGGCGACGAGGGCCATCGCCTCGGCTTCTGCCTCTACAAGGTCGGCTGCAAGGGCCCGGTCGCGTTCCAGAACTGTCCCAACATCCGCTGGAACGAAGGCACGAGCTGGCCGATCGGGTGCGGTCACCCGTGCATCGGCTGCGCGGAGCCGCGCTTCTGGGACGCGATGACGCCGTTCTACGAGCACCTGACCGGCGTGCCCGGCTTCGGCGCCGCGGCGAACATCGACAAGATCGGACTCATCGCCACCGCCGCCGTCGGCGGTGCGCTCACCGCCCACGGGCTCGTCCAGCTCGGCCGGCGCGTCTACGACAAGCGCAAGGCGGCGAAGGAGGAAGCCCCGGTTCCTCCGAGAGAGGCGCCGCCCGACGTAGACGCGCCGGCCTCCCCCTCCGTGTCTGATGCGAAAGGAGTGACGCCGTGACGCACATCGTCGTCGATCCCGTCACCCGCATCGAGGGTCACCTGCGCATCGAGGCCGAGGTCGAGGGCGGGCGCGTCGCGAGCGCGTGGTCGTCGTCGACCATGTTCCGTGGCATCGAGCTGATCCTGCAGGGCCGCGACCCGCGCGACGCGTGGGCGTTCACGCAGCGCATCTGCGGCGTGTGCACGACCGTCCACGCGATCGCGTCGGTGCGCGCCGTCGAGGACGCGATCGGCGCGAAGCCACCGACCAACGCCCGCATCGCGCGCAACCTGATGATGGCCGCGCAGTGCATCCAGGACCACGTGGTCCACTTCTATCACCTGCACGCGCTCGACTGGGTCGACGTCGTGTCGGCGCTCCAGGCCGATCCGACGGCGACCGCCAGCCTGGCCCAGTCGATCTCCGACTGGCCGGAGTCGAGCGCGTCCTATTTCCGCGCGACGCAGGAGCGCCTGCGCGCGTTCGTCGAGCGCGGCCAGCTCGGGCCGTTCGGCAACGCGTACTGGGGGCACCCGGCCTATCGCCTCCCGGCGGAGGCGAACCTCCTGGCGGTCGCGCACTATCTCGCCGCGCTCGAGTGGCAGCGCGACTTCATCAAGGTGCACGCGCTGCTCGGCGGCAAGAACCCGCACCCCCAGGGGTTCCTCGTCGGCGGCATGGCGACGCCGGTCGATCCGAGCTCGCAGGCGTCGATCAACATCCACACGATCGCCGCGCTGAAGGATCTGGTGAAGGGCGCGCGCGAGTTCGTGTCCAAGGTCTACATCCCCGACCTCCTCGCGATCGCCGGCTTCTACAAGGACTGGGCCGGGCACGGCGCCGGCGTCGGCAACTACCTCGTCTACGGCGAGTATCCGATGACCGACCAGAAGGGCGCGCCGCTCTACATCCCGTCCGGCGTGATCCGCAACCGCGACCTCGCGATCATCGAGCCGTTCGATCCGCGGAAGATCACGGAGCAGGTCGCCCACTCCTGGTACCGCTACGACGGCGGCGACAAGGCGGCCCTCCACCCCTCGAAGGGCGAGACCCACCCGACGTACACCGGGCCCAAGCCGCCGTACGACCGGCTCGACACCAGCGCGAAGTACTCGTGGCTGAAGTCGCCGCGCTACGACGGCCTGCCGATGGAGGTCGGGCCCCTCGCCCGCATGCTGGTCTCGTACGCCTCGGGCCACCCCGAGGTGAAGGGGCTCGTCGACTTCGCGCTCGGCAAGCTCGGCGTCGGCCCCGAGGCGCTGTTCTCGACCCTCGGTCGCGTCGCCGCGCGCGGGCTCGAGACCAAGCTCCTCGTCGACAAGATCGGCGACTGGATCGACGAGCTCGCCCTGAACATGGGCAAGGGCGACCTGCGCATCCACGACACCTCGAAGTGGGATCCGTCGAGCTGGCCCAGGGAGGCGTCGGGCGCCGGCTTCCACGAGGCGCCGCGCGGCGCGCTCGGGCACTGGGTCCACATCTCGAACGGCAAGATCTCGCGCTACCAGTGCGTCGTCCCGAGCACGTGGAACGCGGGGCCGCGCGACGCGAGCGGGCTGCCCGGTCCGTACGAGAGCGCGCTGGTCGGCACGCCCGTCCACGATCCCGAGCAGCCGCTCGAGATCCTGCGCACCGTGCACTCCTTCGATCCGTGCATGGCGTGCGGCGTCCACGTCGTCGATCCGAAGGGGCGCGAGCTCGCTCGCGTGAAGGTGCGGTGATGGCGGGCGCGCGCGCGGCGGCGCCCGGCCTCCAGCCGGTCTACGTCTGGGACCTCGTCGTGCGGCTGAGCCACTGGCTCATCGTGTTCTCGATGATCGTCCTCACGGTCACGGGCATCGACATCGCGACGCCGTTCCTCGTCAGCGCCGACACCGGCTTCACCCACGGCTACGTCCGCATCGTCCACATGTACGCGGCGATCGTGTTCTCGCTCGCCGTCGGCGCGCGGCTCGCGTGGATGTTCCTCGGCCCGCGGCGCAGCGGCTGGCGCGAGTTCGTGCCGGCGAGCAAGTCGCGGCTCTCGAAGCTGCGCGACCAGATCCTCTTCTACATGCTGATCCGCCCGCACCCGCCGTACTGCCCCGGCCACAACCCGCTCGCCGGGCTCTCGTACGTCGCCGTGTTCGGCCTGTACATGGTCATGATCCTGACCGGCTTCGCGCTGTACTCGGCCAGTGCGTACACGTCGTACATGCGGCACTGGGACTTCCTCCTGCCGCTCCTCGGCGGGCCGCAGGGCGCCCGCTGGATCCACCACGTGACGATGTGGCTCCTCCTGATCTTCGCGGTCAGCCACATCGCGTTCGCGCTCCTCACGTCGCGCAGCGAGAAGAACGGCACGTTCGACTCGATCTTCAGCGGCTACAAGTTCCTGCCGCGCGACCGGAAAGCCGACGATGAGTAGGACCGCCGTCCTCGTCCTCGGTCTCGGCAACGTGCTCTGCCGTGACGATGGCGCGGGGGTGAACGCGGTGCACCGGCTCCGCTGCGAGCACGAGCTGCCGCCCGGCGTGGTCGCGCTCGACGGCGGGACGCTCGGCCTCGATCTCCTGCCGCTCGTCGAGCGCGCCGACCGCGTCGTCATCATCGACGCGGTGCGCGGCGACGGACCGCCGGGCACGCTCGTGCGGCTCACCGGCGACGACGTCGCCCCGGCGGTGCGCGAGCGCCTGTCGCCGCACCAGATCGGCGTCGCCGACCTGCTCGAGGGCGCGGCGCTGCTCGACCACTATCCCGACGAGGTCGTGATCGTGGGTGTCGTCCCCGAGACCACCGAGCTCGGGCTGGGCTGCACGCCGGCGGTTCACGCGCGCATCGGCGACCTCGTCGCCGGCACCCTC
>JAIOII010001248.1 GCA_019912685.1 Kofleriaceae bacterium | reverse complement strand
CACGCTCGACGGCGGCGCCGGCGTCGCGCAGGTGGCGGGCCTGCACGTGGTCGCCGGCCGCGACTTCGTCGCCGAGGATCTGCGCTCCGGCGGCGCGACCGCGGCCATCGTCACCCAGGACCTCGCCGCCCTGATGTGGCTCGGCCGCGATCCGATCGGCGCGACGTTCGAGTCGCGCGCCCACGGTCCCGCCGTGGTGGTCGGCGTGGTCGACGGCATGCGCACCCTCCTCTTCGGCCCGGAGCACGCGCGCGTGCTCTACGCGCACGAGGCGCCGCGATCGGCGCGCTTCTCGCTGCTCGTCCGCAGCGCGCCCGGTCGCGGCCGCGAGCTCCACGTCGCGCTGCGCGACCGCCTGCAGCAGCCGGGCGTGCACGCGACCGTCACCTCGGTCGCCGCGGAGGCCGCGCGCCGGTCCGCACCCGTCGGCAGCGTCCTCGGCGTCCTCGCCTCGATGGTCGGGGCCATCGTCGTCGTCGTCCTCATCGGTTCGATGGGCCTCACCTACTACCTCGTCGCCCGGCGCACCCGGGAGATCGGCCTGCGCCGCGCCATGGGCGCGACCCGGCGCGACGTGATCGGCGAGCTCATGCTCGAGAACCTCCTCCTGACCGCCGCCGGCGCGGTGATCGGCCTCGCGATCGTCCTGTTCGTGCTACCCGCGCTGTTCCAGGAGCAGGAGGAGTTCCACATCAAGTGGTCCCTGGTGGCGCTCTCGGTCGCCGGCGTCGCCGCGCTGAACCTCCTCGCCACGCTCGTCCCCGCAAGCAAGGCCGCCGCCGTCCCACCCGTGGTGGCGTCGCGAACGACATGAGGAACATCGCATGCTGAAGGTGCTGATCGTCGACGACCAACCCGCGGTCCGCGCCGCGCTCGAGCTGATGTTCGAGCTCCACGGGATCCCGACCCTCAGCGCCGACTCGCCGGAGGGCGTGCTCGATCTGATCGCGGCCGAGGACGTCGGCGTCGTGCTCCAGGACATGAACTTCCGCCAGGAGCACACGAGCGGCGCCGAGGGCGTCGCGCTGTTCCACGCCATCCACGAGCTCGATCCCGAGCTGCCCGTCGTGCTCATGACGGCGTGGACCGCCCTCGAGACCGCGGTCCAGCTCATCAAGGAGGGCGCCGCGGATTACATCGCCAAGCCGTGGGACGACGACAAGCTCCTGCGCACGGTCAAGAACCTCCTCCGCATGCGCGAGCTCGCGCAGGACAACGTCCGCATGCGCGCGCAGGCGAGCCGCGCGCGGCGGGCGCTCGCCGACCGCGCCGATCTGCGCGGCCTCGTGTACGCGAGCCAGGCGATGCACGACGTCGTGACCCTCGCCGTCAGCGTCGCCGCGTCGGACGCGCCGATCCTGATCACCGGCCCCAACGGCTCGGGCAAGGAGAAGCTGGCCGAGATCGTCCAGGCCAACTCGCGGCGCAAGCGCGGGCCGTTCGTGAAGGTCAACGCCGGCGGCCTGCCCGCCGAGCTCCTCGAGGCGGAGCTCTTCGGCGCCGAGCCCGGCGCGTTCACCGGCGCGACCAAGCTGCGCATCGGGCGCTTCGAGACCGCCGACGGCGGCACGCTCTTCCTCGACGAGCTCGGTAACCTCCCGCTCGCCGGCCAGGCCAAGCTCCTGCGCGTGCTCCAGACCGGCGAGTACGAGCGCCTCGGCTCGTCGGCCACCCGCCGCGCGGACGTCCGCATCATCAGCGCGACCAACGCCGACCTGCCCCGCCTCATCGCCGCCGGCACGTTCCGCGAGGACCTGTACTACCGGCTCAACGTCATCGAGCTGTTCGTGCCCGCGCTCGCCGACCGCGCCGAGGACATCCTGCCGCTCGCCGAGCACTTCCTCGCGGCCCTCCAGCAGGATGGGCCCGCGCGCGCCTTCGCCGACGACGCGCGCGCCGCGCTCGTCGCCCACGAGTGGCCGGGCAACGTGCGCGAGCTGCAGAACCGGGTGCAGCGCGCGACGCTGGTCGCGACCGGCGACGCGATCACGGCGCAGGACCTCGGGTTGACGGCGAGCGCGCCGCGCCCGCGCAC
>JAIOII010001247.1 GCA_019912685.1 Kofleriaceae bacterium | reverse complement strand
GCCCCGCCGTCGCCGTCGTCGTCGTGGTCGTCGCCCGCGCCGCCGGGCCGCGACGAGGCGCAGGCGGCGGCAACCAGCGCCGCGGCGAGCGGCACATAGAACACGTTCCAGCGTGGCATCGGGCCCCTCCTCGTGAAAACGCGAGCGACCCTACCAGGATCACTTCCGGAGTGAAACATGTTTCAATCGCGGGACATGAGAAGATCCGACCATGGGAATGACGCGTGTCGCGCTGGTGATGGCCGCGATCGCGGCGGCGTGCGGCAAGGGTGAGAGCCAGAGCCTGTACGAAGCAGCACAGATCCTGTGCGCGTCCGACGAGGAAGCCGGCGTCACGAGCCTCGCCCCCGCCGAGCGTCAGGCCGCGAAGTCGCGGTGGATCGAGGCGCGCCTGAAGCGCCCGGAGGTACGCATGGCGTTTGCCGAGATGGCCGTGGTGCGGCCCGCCGAGCGTACGCGGATGCTGATCGACCTGGTGGAGAAGGCGCAGCTGAAGCGCTGCGATCTGCTCGAGCGCGCGACCGGCGGCGTGATCCCGCCGGACCTGCCGCTGCCGGAGCTCGGCGTCGCCGCGGCCGGCGCGGTCGCGCTCGATGGCGCCGAGATGCTCACCGTGGTGGCACGCAGCAGCGAGCTCGTGATCGAGGGCACGCCGGTGGTGCCGCTCCACGGGATGCTCCCCGACGAGAAGCAGCTGCGCACCGCGCTCGCGTACGAGATCGTGAAGCTCCGCGAGCTGACCGCCGCCCTCGTCGCCCAGTCGCAGGCGAGCGGTCGCTCGGTCCCCGGTGCGCTCTTGCTCCTCCGTCCCGACGCCCCGTACAAGCTGCTCGTGCACCTCGTCATGTCGATGAAGCCGGCGGGCGTGCGCCGCTTCCACATCGTCGCGCGCCGCGACGGCGAGCCCGTCGCCGTGCCCGTCGAGCTGCCGGAGGAGAAGCCGCCTCGGCCGGCGCACGAGCCCGCGGAGGAGCCGCCGCTCGGCCTCGTCGTCGCCATGTCGAAGCGCGACCTGATCGTGTTCTCGATGTCGGGCCGCGAGGGCACGCTCCAGGCACCGAGGCTCGCCACCGGCGGCATCTCGTCGGCCGAGATCGCGCGCGTCCAGGAGGCCCTGGTCGACATCCACGCGCGTCACGACGAGGAGCGGCGCATCCTCCTCGTGTTCGACGCGACGACGAGCATGCAGCACGTGACCGAGACCCTCGCCGCCGTCCGCGCACGCCCCGACGGCGGCCCCCTCTTCACCGACGTGATGCTCGGCACCGGCTTCGAGTAGCGATGCCCGGCCGCCGCGAGCAGCACAGCGGCGGTCAGACACAGGTCCCGGCACGGCGAGTCGGTGTTCATGTACGCTGCGCGGTCATGCGAGGCCTCTTCTGTCGCTGGATGCTCGTCGCCGTGTGGCTCTGTGGGACCGTGGCCGGGAGCGTGGCCGAACCCAGGCGCGGCCACCCGAAGCCGAGCGCGCCCGTCGACGTGAGGATCGAGGCGCGCCCGACCGGCGGCGCGAGCTACGTCGTGACGCTCACGGCGACGCCGCGGCGCGACGTGAAGGGGCTCGTGCTCGACCTCGACGGCCGGCGCACGGTGATGGGCGCCACGGCGGCGGGCCAGGCG
>JAIOII010001246.1 GCA_019912685.1 Kofleriaceae bacterium | reverse complement strand
GGCCGCCACCGCGCCCGCGGTCGCGCGCGGCCTCGCGATCTCGGCGTTCGCCACCGCCGCCCCGCACGACGATCCCGCCGTCGCCGCGATCGTGCTCGATCGCGATCAGATCCGCCCCGGCGCGACGCTCGCCGGCAAGGTCGAGATCGACGCGGGCGGCGTCACCGGCCGCGGCACGCTCACCGTCAAGGTGAACGGCGAGATCGCGGCGACCACGCCCGTCGAGCTCGCGGGCCAGCGCGTCGAGGTCCCGCTCAGCTATGCGCTGCCATCGAAGCTCGCGCCCGGCGTCATCCCGGTCTCGGCCGAGCTCGCGCTCGCCGCCGGCACGCCCAACGTCGAGCCGGCCAACGACGCGACCACGACGCCGCTCGTCATCCAGCCGCAGCCGAAGATCCTCATCCTCGACGGCGACAAGGACGGCGCCACGCACCTCGCCAGGGCGCTGCGCGCCGAGCAGATGGAGGTCGACGTCGTGCCCGCGAGCAACGACGGCCCGGCGCCGGACCTCGACGGCGCCGACCTCGTCATCCTCGCCAACGCGCCGGTGCGCGGCGGCCTCAACCGCGGTCTCCTCGACGAGGCGCTCGGCGAGAGGCTCGTGCGCTGGGTCGACGACGGCGGCGGCCTCCTCGTCCTCGGCGGGCCCTCGGCGCTCAACGGCTACTACGCGGCGAACCGCATCGCCGACGCGCTCCCCGTCGAGATCGAGCCGGTCGATCCCGAGGTCGACCAGGCCGCGACCGTCATCATCATCCTCGACCAGTCGGGCTCGATGGGCGAGATGGTCGGCGGCAAGATGAAGCTGACGCTCGCCGCCGAGGGCGCGGCCGCGGTCATCCGGCTCATGCGCTCGTTCGATCGCGTCGGGGTGATGGCCGTCGAGGATCGCGTCAACTGGGTCGTGCGCACGCGCATGATCGGCGCCGACTCGGCGTCGCTCGAGGCGAAGACCCGGCGCGTCCCGCTCGGCGGCGACGGCATCTTCGTCTACACGAGCCTCGTCGCCGCGCGCGAGGAGCTGAAGAAGTCGCCGACCGCGCTCCGCCACGTGATCCTCTTCTCCGACACCTTCGACGCCGCCGAGCAGGTGAAGGGCATCGACTACGGCGGCTTCCGCGGCTGGCCGTCGAGCTCGCCCAACAGCTTCCAGGTGGCGAAGGAGATCAAGGAGCTCGGCGCGTCGCTCTCGGTGATCGGCGT
The DNA here is from genome assembly GCA_019912685.1 of Kofleriaceae bacterium. Lineage (GTDB taxonomy): Bacteria > Myxococcota_A > Polyangia > Haliangiales > Haliangiaceae > UBA2376. Next base: position 760 of record JAIOII010001246.1, on the reverse strand, counting down.
CGGCTGGGGCCAGGACCGCGCGTTCAACAAGGGCTCCTACTTCGACGACGACGACGACTCCGACTTCCTGAAGCAGCTCGCCGCCGAGGGCGGCGGCCGTTACTACCGCACCGCCGACGGCCGCCAGCTGCGCGCGCTGTTCGTGCAGGACGCGCAGCGCCTCCTCGACAACGACGCGCGCGAGGAGGACATCCAGCTCGAGAAGAAGGCGGCCCACCCGGCGCTCGACGGCCTCGACCTCGCCAAGGCGCCGCCGCTCCACGGCTACCAGGAGGTGAAGCCGCGTCCCGCGGCGCAGGTCGTCGCCGTCGACGACGAGGGCCACCCGATCCTCGTGCGCTGGCCGTACGGCCTCGGCGAGGCCGTGGTCTGGGCGAGCGACGCCGGCCCGCGCTGGGCGAGCGACTGGGTGAAGTGGGAAGGCTACTCGCGCTTCTGGACGCAGCTCGTGCGCGCGTCGCTGCGCCGCCACGAGGGCAACGCGGTCGCGATGGAGGTCGACTTCGCCGGCACGACGGCGACCGTGCGCGTCGTCGACCGCCCGGAGGAGGCGACCCGGCGCGGCGCGCTCACCGCGCAGATCACCGAGGATGGCCAGCCCCGCCCGCTGCCGCTGCGCGTCGTCGAGCCCGGCGTCCACGACGCGCAGCTCGAGATCGCGGCCGACCGGGACGCGACCGTCGAGGTCCGCGACCGCAAGGGCAAGGTCGTCGCGCGCCGCACGATCGTGCGCCCGCCGTCGGTCGAGCTCCGCCACCGC
>JAIOII010001245.1 GCA_019912685.1 Kofleriaceae bacterium | reverse complement strand
GCCGCCGGCACCGCCCAGTCGGGCCGGGCGAGCGCGCACACCGGCGCGTCGTGCATGGCGTTCGCCGGGCACCACGTCGGCGAGGGCTACGCCGTGCAGGCGAACCTGATGGCGAACGATCGCGTCGTGCCGGCGATGGCGAACGCGTACGAGTCGGCGCAGGGCGAGCTCGCCGACCGGCTGCTCGCGGCGCTCGAGGCGGCGCAGGAGGTCGGCGGCGACGTGCGCGGCTGCCAGTCGGCGGCGATCCGGGTGGTGAAGGGCGTCGCGTCGGACAAGCCCACGCATGACGTGAAGGTGGACCTGCGCGTCGACGACGCGGCCGATCCGCTCGGCGAGCTGCGCCGCCTGCTCGCGATGGCGCGCGTGTACGACCACATGAACGCCGGTGACGCCGCGGTCACGAAGGGCGACGTGGCGGCCGCGCGCGACCATTACGCGGCGGCGGCGAAGGCCGCGCCCGGGATCGCGGAGATCCGCTACTGGCAGGCGGTCGGGCTGGCGAGCGCGGGCCAGGTCGAGGAGAGCCTGCCGATCTTCCGGGGCGTGTTCCGCGAGGACGGCCGCTGGGTCGAGGTGACGCGGCGGCTCCAGCCGGCCGTCGTCCCCGCCGGCGAGAAGGGCGACGAGCTGATCCGGACGATCCTCACCCAGGCGCCGCGCTGACGTGGAGGCGCGATGACGTGGCTCGGCGCGGGTAGCGAGCGGCCGATCGCGATCGGCGCGATGCGCGTGACCGACGAGCGCGTGCTCGACGCGGCGCTGCGCGCGGGCGTGACGGTGGTCGACACCGCGGACGTGTACGGCGCGCGCGAGGGCGAGAACGAACGGCTGATCGCGGCGGCGCTCGCGTCATGGGGCGGCGCGCCGGTGACGGTGATCAGCAAGAGCGGGCTGCGGCGCGAGGGCGAGCGGTGGCTCGCCGACGGACGCGCGACGCACGTGGTCGAGGCGGCGAAGGCGAGCCGGGAGCGCCTCGGCGGTGGGCCGCTCGCGCTGCACCTCCTGCACGCGGTCGACCCGCAGGTGCCGCTGGCGACGAGCGTGCGCGGCCTGGCGCGGTTGCTCGATTCCGGCGACGCGTCGCGCGTCGGCCTGTCGAACGTGAACCGCACGCAGCTCGAGGCGGCGCTCGACATCTGCGCGATCAGCGCGGTCGAGGTCGAGCTCGGGCCGCATCAGGTGAACGCCGTGCGCGGCGGGCTCGTGCGCTTTTGCGAGGAGCGCGGGATCCCGGTGCTCGCGTACCGCCCGCTCGGCGGCGTCGCGCGCGCGTCTCGCTGGGGCCTGAAGCCCGTGGTGAGGGACATCGCCGCGCAGCGCGGCGTGACGCCGCAGGAGGTCGTCCTCGCGTGGCTGCGCGGCCTCTCGCCGGTCGTGATCCCGCTCCCCGGCGTCTCGCGCATCGAGACGGCCGCGAGCGTGGCGCGCTCGGCGCGCCTCGCGCTCGCCCCCGACGAGCTGGATCGGCTGAGCGCGGCGTGGCTGCGCCTGACGGCTCGCTCGCTGGGGGCCGTCCCCGAAAAGTTGTCAAAGTTGCCACCGTCCCCGGACGGGGACGGTGGCAACTTTGACAACTTCCGGGAGGTGGTGGTGGTCATGGGGATGCAGGGGTCGGGGAAGTCGACGGTGGCGCGGGAGATGGAGGCGAGGGGCTACGCGCGCTTCAATCGCGACGAGCGCGGCGGCTCGCTCGACAAGATGGCGCGGCTCCTCGACGAGGCGCTGGCCGGCGGCGTCGAGCGGGCGGTGCTGGACAACACGTACGCGACGCGCGCGTCGCGGTCGCCGGTGATCGAGATCGCGGGCGTGTTCGGCGTGCCGGTGCGCTGCGTGTGGATCGACGCGAGCATCGAGGACGCGCAGGTCAACGCCGCGGCGCGCCTGATCGAGACGTACGACCGGCTGCCGGAGCCCGGCGAGCTCGTGAAGCTCGCGAAGAAGGACCCCGCCGCGTTCCGCCCCAGCGCGCAGTTCAACTGGCGACGCGACTTCGAGCCGCCGTCCGTCGAGGAAGGGTTCGCCGCGGTCGAGCGCGTCGCGTTCCGGCGGACCGCCTGGCCGTTCGTCGGCCAGCGGCGCGCGCTGATCGTCGAGATGAAGGTGGCGGAGGAGGTCGACGTCGGGGCGTGGCGGGCCGCCGGCTGGCTGGTCGTGGGCACCGCGTGGGAGGAGCGCGTCGTGTCGACGGAGCTGGACGTCGTGGTGTGCCCGCACCCGGCCGGCCCGCCGGTGTGCTGGTGCCGCAAGCCGTTGCCCGGCCTCGGGCTGCTCCTGACCCGCCGGCACGGCATCGATCTCGCGCGCTCGTGGCACGTCGGGCGCGGCCCCGCCGACAAGGGCTTCGCCGCGCGCCTCGGGCTGCGCTTCGCCGACCCGGCGGAGCTTCCCGCGCCGCCTCCTTTAGTAGACTGACCGCCTTGGAGCTCTCGGCGACCATCCGCGGGGTGCGCTACCGCTTCGACTCCGTCAAGGAGCTGCTCGGCCGCGCCAACCCGCCCAAGAGCGGGGACGACCTCGCCGGCGTCTCGGCGCGCAGCGCGGTCGAGCGCGTCGCCGCGCGGGCCGTGCTCGCCGGGCTCACCCTCGCCGAGCTGCGCCAGCACCCGGTCGTGCCGTACGAGGATGACGAGCTCACGCGCGCCGTCGAGGACAACCTCGACGAGCAGGCCTACCGCGCGGTCGCGCACCTCACGGTCGGGCAGTTCCGCGAGTGGCTGCTCGAGACGACGACGACCGGCCCGATCCTGCGCTCCGTCGCGCCCGGGCTCACGCCGGAGATGGCGGCGGCGGTGTGCAAGCTGATGTCGAACCTCGATCTCATGACGGTCGGCGCCAAGTGCGAGGTCGTCGTCCGCGCCAACAACACGCTCGGGCTGCCGGGCCGGCTCTCGTCGCGCGTGCAGCCCAATCACCCGACCGACGACGTGCAGGGCATCCTGGCGTCGATGCGCGAGGGGCTGGCGTACGGCTGCGGCGACGCGGTGATCGGCGTGAACCCCGCGACCGACTCGCCGCAGTCGACGGCGGCGATCCTCAGGGCGATCGACGAGGTCCTGAAGCGACACGACGTGCCGACCCAGCACTGCGTGCTCTCGCACATCACCTGTCAGCTGAAGGCGCTCGAGCTCGGCTGCCCGATGGACCTCATGTTCCAGTCGCTCGGCGGCAGCGAGGCGGCGAACCGCGCGTTCGGCATCAGCGTCGAGCTCCTCGACGAGGCGTGGGCCACGATGAAGGAGCGCGGCACGACCCGCGGCCCGAACGTCATGTACTTCGAGACCGGGCAGGGCTCCGCGCTCTCGAGCGCGGCGCACCACGGCGCCGACCAGCTCACGCTCGAGGCGCGCTGCTACGGGCTCGCGCGCCGCTACCGCCCGTTCCTCGTCAACACGGTGGTCGGCTTCATCGGCCCCGAGTACCTGGAGGACGGCCCGCAGATCACGCGCGCCGGCCTCGAGGATCACTTCATGGGCAAGCTGCTCGGCCTGCCGATGGGCTGCGACGCGTGCTTCACCTACCACGCGTCGATGAGCCAGGACGAGCTCGAGAGCCTGAAGGTGCTGCTCGGCGCCGCGGGCTGCGCGTACCTCATGAGCCTGCCGGTCGGAGACGACATCATGCTCAACTACCAGTCGACGAGCTATCACGACATCCCGTCGGTGCGCCGCCTCCTCGGCAAGCGGCCCACGCCCGAGTTCGACGCGTGGTGCGAGGCCCGGGGCATCACGAAGGGCGGCGAACCCGGCCCGCGTTTCGGCGACATCGGAGTCGTCCCGTGAGCGCCAGCCGCGAGGAGTGGGGCAGCGCGCGAAGCGCGCCTCGGGGTAGCGCCCACGACGAAGCGGCCGAGCGAGTCTGCGTGCGAGCCGGCGCGAGGGAAGAACGATGAGCGCGCTCGACCGGCCGCGGCTGCACTTCTTCGGGCAGATGTCGGTGTCGACGCCGACGGTGAACAACAACAACTGGGACCTCGTGATCGAGCCGCAGCAGTGCACGCTCTATCCGAAGTTCCTGGCGATGAGCGACGACCAGTTCCGGCTGGCGATGAAGCAGCTCGTGCTCCTGAACCTCGGCGTGATCCACGAAGGGTTGATGCCGACGCTCGAGGGCAACTGGAACTTCTACGGCGACAACTCGGTCGTGTGGAGCGACACGGTCGTGACGGCGTACGACCCGCCGGGCGGTGGCCGCGTCACGTCGGGTGACCCGGCGATCGGGCTGCCGGTCGCGATCGCGGGCAACGCGTGGGGCGACAGCGCGACGCCGGCGATCATCGTCGACTGCGATCCGACGAGTGACTTCTCGTCGCAGATGTTCATCCCGAGCTTCACCGTGGGGACGGGCGCGGCGGGAGCGGTGGGCTTCGGGGCGCAGTCGAACGATCAGGTCGCGATCCCGCGCACGCACGCACGATGGCTCGATCAGTTCCGCAACCTGGCCGAGTTCCCCGACGCGTGCTTCGCGGCGACGTGGCAGCTGCCGCTGCCGAACGGCACGCTCGGGTTCACGCCGGGCGAGGCATCGTCGTCCTCGGCGGCGATCGCTGCGCTCGCGGCGGCGGCGCAGACCGGCCAGGGCCTCGTGGTGCGCTTCGCGACCTATTTCTTCAACCGGCTCTACACGGATCCGCAGCTCGCGAAGCTGTTCGCGATGGGCAAGACGATCATGAACGCGTCGGTGGGCGTCGTGATGGGTACGATCGCGCCGTGGCTGCCCGGCGAGTGGGGCAACGTGCCGGTCGGGCGGCGCCTCGACCCGAAGGCACAGCTCGTGAACCCGCTCCCCGATCGCTTCGTCGGCGGTTACGAGCTGGCGCCGGCCACCGCCGCGCTCGCCGCCGACGGCAAGACGATCGTGCTCGACCTCGTGGCCGCGTTCCGCGACACGGTGGTGCCGCCCCCGCCGCCGCCGAGCGCCGACCCCGACCCGACGGATCTGAACCCGACGCCGCCGCCGTCGCCGTCGGTGATCTCGAAGGCCGACGTGGGACCCGCGACGCTCCAGGTGGTCGACGCGAGCGGCGTCGCCCACGACATCGCGGCGGTGCCCTACGACCAGGCGTCGTACGTCGCGGGCTCGGGCATCGTCGAGCTGCCGGTGCCCGACGGCCTCGCCGCGACGATCGCGACCGGCACGCTCCAGATCGTCGCGCCGTCCGCGTCCGCCGATCCGCTCCTCGTCGAGCGACCGCTCGTGTCGGAAAGCGACGACCGCGCGACGTACGTGACGCTCGGCCGGAGCGCGACGATCACGGTGAACGTGCGCGATCGCGGCCACGCGCCCGCGTCGCGCGTCCCGGTCACGATCGTGCAGTACCGCTCGCTCGAGATCCTCTCGCCCGCGCCCGACGGCAGTCACCCGATCCCCGAGAAGCTGACGCTCCCCGTCCCCGGCCCCGACCCGGCGAACCCCGTGAAGCCGGTCGTCGACGTCTCGCCGCAGGGCGGCTTCACCGACGCGAACGGCGACCTCGCGCTCACCATCACCGGCGTCGATCCGGGCATGTGCATCCTTCTCCTGACGCCCGACGGTCAGGCCCCGCCCGACAACCTGAACGGCTTCTCGCCGGCGTGGACGTGGCTCTACTTCGTCCACGTCCGCGTCCTCCCCTCCGACGCCGACCTCGACGCCATTCCCGACGACCAGATCACGTGGGACCTCGTCTACGAGAAGGTGCTCCGCTACTACCACAAGGTCTTCCCGACGATGGACCAGCACCTGCGCCTCGACGACAAGCAGGCCTGCTCGAACGCCGCGCAGATGCTCCTCCTCCTCACCGACTCCTCCGCCTGGGACTCGACCCTCTACATGCCGATCACCCGCGAGCTCTCCGACGGCAAGCGCAACCTCCTCCACCGCTGGTGCCGCCGCGTCCTCCGCGGCGAGCCCACCTGAGGGGGACACGCTCCCCCCTCGCAGCTGCCTGAAATCATTCTTCAATTCGCACCACTTGCGTCGCGAAACAAGGGGACACGCTCCCCCCTCGCAACGCGCGACAATCACTAACGAATCCGACCCAGTTGCGTCACCGTGCTCGAGGAAGTCGCCTTGACGTGACGCAAGTGGTCCGAAAACCTCAGGGAGTTCAGACGTTTGCGACCCCAGAGCGTGTCCCCGGTTGGCGCGACGCAAATGGTCCGAAAACGGCAAACGTATCAGCGTGTTGCGACCTAGGAGCGTGTCCCCAGTTTCTCTAGGAGCGTGTCCCCAGTTTCTCGAGGGGGAGCCAGGGGCCGCCGTAGCCGAGGGCGGCGAGGTCCGCGAGGAACTGGGTGATGAAGTACGGCGTGCGCATCGAGGGGGGCGCGGGGACGCCGATGAGCGCCATCCGGGTGCCGGGGGTGAGCTCGGGGTCGGCGTTGGAGAAGGGGACGCCGGACTCGGTGATGTAGCAGAGGAGGTCGGGCGCGAGGCAGAGCGGCGCCGGACGAGAGGACGAGTAGGCGATCAGGTTCTCGTTCTGGCTGAAGACGCGGACGATCGTGCCGTCGTCGGCCGCGAGCTCGACCGTCGTGTGATCGAAGCCGCCGGAGGTCGAGGAGGAGACGGTGGCGATGGTGCCGCGGCAGAGGAGGAAGCCGGAGGTGTAGCCGAGCGCGGCGCCGACCTTGCCGTCGGCGGGCGCGCGGCGGATCGCGGCGCCGAGGCCCTGCGCGTACGTCGTCGCGCCGGCGATCGAGCTCGCGCGCGCGGTCGCCCCGCTCATCATCCAGGCCGCCACGCCCGCCTCGTTGCCGAAGCCCGCTTGCCCGCCGACCACGG
>JAIOII010001244.1 GCA_019912685.1 Kofleriaceae bacterium | reverse complement strand
TCCTCACGCAGCTCGGCGGCGGCGACGCCGACGCCGTGGAGCGCGCGCTCGGTCGCGTCGCGCAGGCCGAGCCGGTCGACGAGCTCGCCGCCGCCGAGCTGCGTGAGGAGGCGCAGCGGGGTCCCCGCGACGCGCTCGATGGGAGATTTCCGCTCGTCGTTCATCGCACTGCCTCCAGGACCGCGGCGGCGCCGAGGCCGCCGGCGGCGCAGATGCCGAGCACCGCGTGTTGCTTGCCGCTCAGCGCGAGCTCGTTGGCCATCGTCGTCACCATGCGCGCGCCGGTGGCCCCGAACGGATGGCCCAGCGCGATCGACCCGCCGCGCACGTTGAGCTTCGCCGGGTCGACCTCGCCGACCGCGGCGTCGCGGCCGAGCTTCGCCCGCGCCCACGCCGCCGAGCCCAGCGCCTTCACGACGCACAGGACCTGCGCGGCGAACGCCTCGTGCAGGTCGACGAAGTCGCAGTCGGCGAGCGTGAGGCCGGCGCGGTCGAGCGCCTTCGGCACGGCGAGCGCCGGACCGATCAGGAGCTGGTCCGCCGGATCGACGCCGACGTAGGCCCACGACCGCAAGGCGGCGAGCGGCCGGAGGCCCAGCGCCTTCGCCTTCTCCTCGCTCATGAGCAGGACGGCGGCGGCGCCGTCGGTGAGCGGGCTCGCGTTGCCGGCCGTGATCGTGCCGTCCCTGGCGAACGCCGGGCGCAGCTTCGCGAGCTTCTCCGCGCTCGTGTCGCCGCGCACGAGGCCGTCGCTGTGGACCCACGCGCCGCCGCCGACGTCGACCTTGGTCACCTCGCCGGCGAGGCGGCCGCTCGCGATCGCCGCGGCGGCGTGCTGGTGCGAGCGCAGCGCGAGCTCGTCCTGCGCCTCGCGCGTGATCTCCCAGCGCTGCGCCATGCGCTCGGCGGACTCGCCCATCACCTCGCCGGTCGTGCGCTCCGCGATCTGCGGGCGGCGCGGCACGAGGTCGGCGATCGGGCCGAGCTTGGCGAGCGCGGCGAGGTAGTCGCCCGGCGTCGGCTTGCCGAGCGCGAGCGGCGCGAACGCGTGCACGAGCTGCTGCGGCAGCTGGACGCTGGCGTTGCTCGTCGAGTCGCTGCCGCCGGCGATCATGACGTCGGCCTCGCCGCGCTCGATCGCGGCGGCGGCCAGCGTGATGGCCTGCAGGCCCGACGCGCACGCGCGCGTGACGGTCATCGCCTCGGCGGCGGGATCGAGCTTCAGGTCGAGCGCGATCTCGCGGCCGACGTTGGGCGCGCCGGCGGGCAGGATCACGCCGCCCCACACGACGCCCTCGACGGTGCGATAGGGCAGATCGTGCTTCGCGAGCAGCGCGCGCGTGGCGGCGACGCCGAGCGCGATGGTGTCGAGGCGCGTGAAGTCGGTGAACGCCTTGAGGAACGGGGTGCGCATGCCGCCGACGACGACGGCGCGACGCTTGGATTGCGAGCTGGCCATGACGATCTCCTACGCTCCGATGAGGGCGCCGCCGCAGACGCGCAGCGTGCTCCCGGTGATGCCTTGTGCGCCCGGGCTCGCGAGGAACGTGATCGCCTGGGCGACGTCCTCGGGGAGCCCGCCCTGGCCGAGCGCCGACAGGCGGCGGCCGGCCTCGCGGATCATCATCGGGATCGCCGCGGTCATGCGGGTCTCGATGAAGCCGGGCGCGATCGCGTTGGCGGTGATGCCGCGGGGCGCGAGCTGGGTGGCGAGCGCGTCGACGTAGCCGATGAGCGCCGCCTTCGACGCCGAGTAGTTGGTCTGCCCGACGTTGCCGGCGATCCCGGAGACCGAGGACAGACAGACGACGCGGCCGCCGTCGCGCAGCGCCCTGGGCACCAGCGCGTCCGTGATGCGGACGACCGCGGCGAGGTTGACGGCCATGACCGCGTCCCAGTGCTCGGGCTTCATGCGCGCGAGCGTCTTGTCGCGGGTGATGCCCGCGTTGTGCACGACGATGTCGACGCCGCGTTCGCCGAGCGCCTCGAGGATCCGGGCGGACGCGTCGGGGGCGGTGACGTCGAGGAGGAGCGCGGTGCCACCGATCTGGCGGGCGAGCTCGCTCGTGTCCTTCGAGTCCTCGGCGCGGTCGAGGCAGACGACGCGCGCGCCCTCGGCGGCGAGCGCGAGCGCGGTGGCGCGGCCGATGCCGCGG
>JAIOII010000128.1 GCA_019912685.1 Kofleriaceae bacterium | reverse complement strand
GGCGCGGGCGGGCGCGGCGGCAGGAACCAGATGCGCTGCGTGTAGAGGCCGATGCGGGCCCGCCAGCGCTGGACGTTGCCGTCCATCGCGGCGTAGCGGAGCACGCCGTCCTCGAGGCCGTAGCTCGAGCCGCCGACGGGCAGGCCGTGGCGAGTCGCAGCCGCCTCGATCAGCTCGGCCGCCTGGTCCTCGTCGAGCGGGCGCGGCGCCTTGCCGACCGTGGTGATCGTGATCGTGCCGCCGTCGGTGGTGACGACGACGAGGACGCCGAGCGCGTCGAGCTCGGCCTCGAGGTCGTCCTCGTGCGTGGACAGCCGCTCGTCGCTGGTCTTGCCGCCGCGCGCGAACGTCAGCTCGTAGAAGCCGACGGCGCCGCCGCCGACGAGGTGCTTGTGGCCCTGGTGCGCGAACGTGACGCGCACGCCGTGCCCCACCGACTTCGTCTCGCCCTCGCGGAGCGTCGTGCGCTTGCCCTTCGCGACCGGGCGATCCGTCGGGATGACGAGCGGCGGCGGGGCATCGATCACGCCCGCATCGATCACGGTCGCCGCGTCGGGCATCCCCGCGTCGACGGCTCCCGCCGTGCCCCGAGGCCCGAGGCCTTCTTCCCGAGGCCCGAGGCCCGAGGCTCGAGGCCCGCCCGTCAGGCGATCGCCTGACGGGCTCCGCGAGGAGCCGCCGCCGCAGGCGGCGGCGACGAGCGCCACGGCGGCTAGCGATCGACGCAGCATCGGAAGTCGTAAGGGTCGGTGACGACGTGCGTCGACTGGTCGGCGCAGCTCGTGTAGCCGCGCTTGTGGGCGGTGCCGCCGCTCTCCTCGGCGACCCACTCCCACTCGGCCGCGCTGCCGCCCTGGTCGTCGAACATGTCGACGAGCGCGGGCGCACACGGACACGCGAGATCCCACTCCGCGCCGGTGCACAGCCGCCGCCCGACCGCCGCGCACGCGGCGACCGCGTTCGTCCACGTGTCGTAGCCGCGCTCCGTGAGCTCGATGCACACGGGCGAGCCCGAGCACAGCTCGACCGTGCCGGTCGGACACGCCGCCAGCGCGTCGGTCGGATCGGCGTCGGTCGGATCCGCGTCGGTCGGACCGATCCCGTCGGCCATCGCGTCGACGTCGTCCTCGCGCTCGTCGTACCCGATCCGCCCGCAGCCGATCGCGAGCCCGGCGACGACGACCGCCATCACGGAGGTCGCGAGCCGCCGCCGGGACATCCGCCGATGCTAGCACCGTCGGGCGCCGACACGTTATCCTCCGGCGCCCCATGGGCGACGTGCTCCCGCCCGGCACCCGGCTCGGCCGTTACGAGATCGTCCAGCGGTTGGCGCTGGGCGGCATGGCCGAGATCTACCTCGCGCGCATGTCGGGCCTCGCCGGCTTCGCCAAGCACGTCGTGCTGAAGCGCATCCTGCCCTCGCACGCGCGCGACGCCGAGTTCGTGCGCATGTTCTTCAACGAGGCGCGCTACGCCGCGACCCTCGATCACCCGAACATCGCGCACGTCTACGACCTCGGCGAGGAGCAGGGCCTCCACTACTTCACGATGGAGTACCTCCACGGGGAGGACTGCCGCACGCTCCTGCGCGAGCTGGCGCAGCGGCAGCGCATCCTGCCGCTGGAGCACGCGCTCACGATCGTCGTCGGCGCCGCGACCGGCTGCCACTTCGCGCACGAGCTGACGGGCGACGACGGCAAGCCGCTCGGCCTCATCCACCGCGACGTGTCGCCGTCGAACGTGGTCGTGACCTACGCCGGCGCGGTCAAGCTCGTCGACTTCGGGATCGCCAAGGCGACCAACCTCGAGGACGTGACCGCGGTCGGCGTGACCAAGGGCAAGCTCGCGTACATGGCGCCCGAGCAGTGCCGCGGCGAGTCGCTCGATCGCCGCGTCGACGTGTACGCGCTCGGCGTCCTCCTCTACGAGCTGGCGACGCAGCGCCGCGCCTTCGCCGGCCAGAACGACGCGCAGGTGATGTGGGCCGTGATCACCGGCGAGGTGCCGCCGCCGTCGACGCACCTGCCCGGCTTCCCGCCCGCGCTCGAGGCGATCATCCGGCGCGCGATGGACGTCGATCGCACGAAGCGGTTCACGACGGCGCGCGAGCTGGCGCAGGCGGTCGAGGGCTTCGCGCGCGACGCCGGGCTCCTGCTCAACCCCGCCGCGCTCGGCGAGTTCCTCGAGCGCACGATGGGCCCCAAGCTCGAGCCGTGGCGCAACCCCGAGTCGGCCCGGGCGAAGACGCCTCAGCCGGTGTCGCCGCTCGCGGCGGGCTTGCCCGCCGACGTCAGCCCCGACAGCCCGACGTACGCGCCGATGAAGACGCCGGTCGGGCCGGTCGCGCGCGCGCCGACCAGCACGGTGACGGAGGCGTCGAGCCCGGACGGCGCGACGCTCGCGAGCCGCGAGGTCGACACGGTGTCCGAGCTCGCGGTGACCACGCCGCGCGTTCGTCCGGGCGCGCCGCTGCCGCCCGCGCGTCGCTCGCCGGTCCTCCCGATCGTCGTCGCCACCCTGGTCGCCGGCGGGCTCGTCGCGGGCACGCTGTGGTGGAAGGCGCAGCGCGGCGCGCGCGACGACGGCAACCAGCCGATCGTGCTCGTCGCCGAGCGCGGCAACGCCATGCTCGAGGGAGCCACGGAC
>JAIOII010001243.1 GCA_019912685.1 Kofleriaceae bacterium | reverse complement strand
TTCTACGACCGCGGCGTCCACCACACCGCGGGCCGCCGTGGCCACGGCGCGCCGCCGGATCCGGGCGGGCGTGAGCAGGCGGACGAGGCCCGGCGACAGCGTGCTCGCGACGCCGGCGAGCGCGCCGAGCGCGAGCGGATCGACCAGGAACTGGGCCAGGCCGAAGGGGTGGTCGCTGTAGAGCATGAAGCCGAGCCCGAGCCAGGCGGCGACGAGCCCGACGATCAGGTGGACGTGGAGCCAGATCCGCGCGCGGACCCGCACCGCGACCACGATCTCGGCCGCCGAGACCGTCTCGGTGGCCGTGACGGCTCCGGCGAACGCGGTCCGGGCCGCGTCGTCGAGGAATGCCCGTGGCACGCGCCGAGAGTACACGGGTGCGGCCCCTGGGTGCGACGCGGGGGCCGCGCAGATCGATCGCGTGTCAGCCCGGCCGGGTTGAGCGGCGCGCGTGGCGGGAGGAAGGTGAGATCATGCAGCGCACGTGGGGGGTACTCGCTCTCGTCCTCGTGACCGTGGCGGCGGCAGCGCCGGCGCTGGCCGAGCCCGGATCGGAGGCGGCGGTCGACGTCGCGATCCTCGACGCCAAGGGCGCGCCGGTGTTCTGCACGCGCAACCTGACGGCCGGTCGCGCGCGGCCCGACAGCGGCGGCGGCTACCGGCTGACGGGGCTCGCGCCGGGGAAGTGGGTCGTGTCGCTCGACCTGCCGTACGAGCGGGTCGACATCCTGGTGACCGCCGCGGCCGGCGAGACGGTGGTGGTGCCGCCGGTCATCGCCCGCGGCTGGTGCCGCTCGATCGCCGTGAACCGGCGGCTCGATCTGCGACGCCTGGAGGCGCCGCCGGCGACGTGGTCGGTGCGCTACGACCGCACCTACCGCTCGCAGCGCGGAAAGATCGCGACCGGCTCCCGGTTCGACGTGAAGACGCGCTGACGCGCCGGCGCGCGCGCCGCTACGCCGGCTCGCCGAAGAGCGTGGCCATCGTCGCGCGCGTGATGCGCACGTCGACCAGCTCGCCGGGCGCGCCTACGCCGCGCGGGAGGATGACGGTCTTGAAGCCGTCGGTCCGGCCCATCATCTCCTCGGGGTCGCGCTTGCTCGGCTGGTGCACGAGCACGCGCTCGCGCTTGCCGACCTGCGCGGCGAAGACCTCGGCGCTCACCGTCTCCTGGAGCGCGATGATCTCGGCGAGGCGCCGCTTCTTGACGGCGGGCGGCACGTCGTCGGCGAGCTTCTTGGCGGCGTAGGTGAGGTCGCGCTCCGAGTAGGCGAACATGAAGGCGCTGTCGAAGCGGATCGCGCGCATCAGGTCGAGCGTCCTGGCGTGATCGTCCTCGGTCTCGCCCGAGAAGCCGGAGAGGATGTCGGTCGAGAGCGCGATGTCCGGGATCGCGCGGCGCAGGCGCTCGACGATCGCGAGGTAGCCGGCGACGTCGTAGCCGCGGCGCATGCGGGCGAGCACGTCGTCGGAGCCCGACTGCAGCGGCAGGTGGACGTACGCGCAGATCTTGGGCTCCTCCGCGATCGCGGCGACGACCTCGTCGGTGAAGTCGACGGGGTAGGGCGACGTGAAGCGCACGCGCTCGATCCCGTCGACGCGCGCGACGGCGCGGAGCAGCTCGGCGAAGCCGACGTCCTCCCACGCGTACGAGTTGACGGTCTGGCCGAGGAGCACGACCTCGCGGTAGCCGTGCGCGGCGAGCTCGCGCACCTGGCGCAGGACCTCGCGCGGCGACGTGCCGCGCTCGCGGCCGCGCGTGAACGGGACGACGCAGAACGTGCAGAACTTGTCGCAACCGCGCTGGATCGTGACGAAGCCGGACACGCCGTCGCCGCCCTCGGCGCCGGAGAGCCCCTCGTAGGTCTCGGCCTTGTCGAGGTGCACGTCGACGACGGGCGCCGCCTCGCGGTCGCGATCGGCGGCGCGCTCGTGCTTGCGCGTGCGGGCGGTGGCGATGAGCTCGGGCAGGCGGCGGTAGCTGTCGGGGCCGGCGATGACGTCGACGGGCGCGGCGTCGGCGAGGCCCTCCTTCAGGTGCTCGGCCATGCAGCCGACGATCGAGAGGACCTGGCCCTTCTTGCGCCCGAGGGCGGCGAGCTCGTGGGCGCGCGCGATGACCTTGGTCTCCGCCTTCTCGCGGACGGCGCAGGTGTTGACGACGACGACGTCCGCGTCCTCGGCGCGCTCGACGCGGGCGTAGCCGGCGCCGGCGAGGATGCCGATCAGGAGGTCGCTGTCCGCGACGTTCATCTGGCAGCCGTGGGTCTCGACGTAGACGCGCGGTGCGTCGTTCGTGGCCGCCGGCGCCGCGACGGGCGCGCGCGACGTACGGAGCTGGACGAGCCGCTCGGACATGACGCACGCGATTACCACGAAGCCCGGACCGGGGCTATGGTTGCGAGATGGCCCTCGTCATCGCGGTCGGGACGGCGCTCGTGGCCTTCCTGGCCGCGCGCTACCTGCTGCCGCGGCTGGCGCACCGGGCGTTCGTCGCCGGCAGCTACGCCCAGGCGCGGCGCCGCTATCGCGCCGTCCTGTGGACGTCGGTCAGCCGGCGCCGGCGCGCGGCGGCGCGGGTCTCGATCGCGGGCGCGTACCTGGCGGA
>JAIOII010001242.1 GCA_019912685.1 Kofleriaceae bacterium | reverse complement strand
CCTCGAGCTTGGCGACCGGGTTCATCTCGATGCGCGTCGACTCGCCCGCGATCTCGTCGTCGCCGCTCGCGCTCCCCGCGTCGCTCGCGCCCGCGTCCGGCCCGTCGTCGTCGCCGATGATCTCGAACTGCGAGACCTCGTCGACCTGCGA
This sequence comes from Kofleriaceae bacterium, assembly GCA_019912685.1. Lineage (GTDB taxonomy): Bacteria > Myxococcota_A > Polyangia > Haliangiales > Haliangiaceae > UBA2376. Next base: position 2,781 of record JAIOII010001242.1, on the reverse strand, counting down.
CACCGACGCGGAGCCCGACCCACCGTCCTCGTCGTCCCATCCCGCCGCCGCCGCGGTGCGCCCGGCGAGCAGCTCGCGCATGCGCGCGCCGTGATCGTTGATCTCGGGCCCGTAGTACTGGTCGATGAAGAGCGCGATGTCACCCGGGCCCGCCGACTTGCCGCGCGTGTGCAGGTAGTTGGTCAGCGCCTCGCCGAACGCCTCCGCCGACGGATAGCGCTGCGACGGGTTCTTCGCGAGCGCCTTCATCAGGATCGGATCGAGCGCCGGATCGAGCTCGTGGTTCTGCGCCGACGGCACCGGCACCTTGCACTCGAGGATCGCCTGGTACGTGTCGTACGCCGAGCCGCGCTTGAAGAGCCGGCGCCCGGTGAGGAGCTCGTGCAGGACGACGCCGAGCGCGAACACGTCGGTGCGGCGATCGATGTCCTTGGCCTGGCACTGCTCCGGCGACATGTACGCGAACTTGCCCTTGATGGTGCCGCTCCGCGTCGCGGTCTCGCGCTCCTCGGCCTTGGCGATGCCGAAGTCGACGACCTTCACCATGCCCTCGAACGTGATGACGAGGTTCTGCGGGGAGATGTCGCGGTGGATGAGGTTGAGCGGCTTGCCGCCCGACTGCTTCTCGTGCGCGTAGTGCAGGCCCTCGCACGCCTGCACCGCGATGCCGAGGACGAGCGGCACCGGGATGTGGCCGCGCGGCACGCGCTCGACGGCGCGGCGGGCCATGAGCGCGAGCGACATGCCGGCGACGAACTCCATCACCAGGTAGTAGCGGCCGTCCTGCTCGCCCAGGCCGAGCGTCTGCACGATGTTCGAGTGATCGAGCTGCGCGCCGAGCCGCGCCTCGTCGAGGAACATCTGCACGAACTCGCGGTCGTACGCGAGGTGGTCGTGCAGGCACTTCACGACGACGTACTTCTCGAACCCGGCCGTGCCCCCCACGCGCGCGAGGTAGATCTCCGCGGTGCCCCCAAGGGCGAGGAGGGCCAGCAGCTCGTACTGGCCCAGGCGCTTGCCGACGAGCGCACCGGCGCCGCTCGGGAGACCTCCCATTCCCCCGGATCATACGCCAGCCCGGCGACGAACGTAGGTTTCGGCCTACGGGAGGTAGGTGCGCGGGCGCCGGTCGGACCAGCGCGCACACCTCTAGATCTCCATGATCTCTTTCTCTTTGGCGACCGAGAGGTCGTCGAGCATCGCGACGAACTTGTCGGTGAGATCCTGGACGCGCTTCTCGCCGAGCTTGCGCTCGTCCTCGGTGATCTCCTTGTCCTTCTCGGCGTCCTTCAGGAGGTCCATCGCGTCGCGGCGCGAGCCGCGGACGGCGATCTTGGCCTCCTCGGTCATCTTCTTCACGTTCTTCACCAGATCCTTGCGCCGCTCCTGCGTGAGCGGCGGGATCGGGAGACGGACGAGGTCGCTGTCGGCGACCGGGTTGATGCCGAGGTCGCTCGCGCGGATCGCCTTGTCGATCACGGCGACCATGTTCTTCTCCCACGGCTTGACCGAGATGAGGCGCGCGTCGACCACGGTCACCGTCGCCACCTGGTTCACCGGCGTCGGCGTGCCGTAGTAGTCGACCTTGATGCCGTCGAGCATCGCGGTGGTGGCGCGGCCCGTGCGGACCTTGGCCAGATCGCGCTTGAAGGCCTCGATCGCCTTCTTCATCCCTTCCTCGGCGTCCTTGCTGATGTCGTCGACCATGGTTCTCTCCGTCTCTAGCTCTCGGCGAAGCGCGAGCCCTCGTTGTCCCTGACGATGCGCGTGCCGACGGGCTCGCCGCACACGACGCGCTGGATGTTGCCACGGCGGGTCATGTCGAACACGGTGATCGGCAGCTCGTTGTCGCGGCACAGCGCGAAGGCGGTGGCGTCCATCACGCCCAGGTCCTTCTGCAGCGCGTCGGTGAAGGTCACCGTCTGGTAGCGGCGTGCGTCCTGGTGCTTGCGCGGGTCCTTGTCGTAGACGCCGTCGACCTTGGTCGCCTTGAGCAGCACCTCGGCGCCGATCTCCATCGCGCGCAGCGCGGCGGCGGTGTCGGTGGTGAAGAACGGGTTGCCGGTGCCCGCGCCGAAGATGACGATGCGGTCCTTCTCGAGGTGACGCATCGCGCGGCGGCGGATGTACGGCTCGGCGAGCTGCGACATCGGGATCGCCGACTGCACGCGGGTGACGATGCCCTGGCGCTCGATCGCGTCCTGGAGCGAGACGGCGTTCATGACCGTCGCCAGCATGCCGACATAGTCGGCGGAGGCGCGGTCCATGCCCTTCGACGACTCCGAGAGCCCGCGGAAGATGTTGCCGCCGCCCACGACGATCGCGAGCTGCACGCCGAGGCGTGCGGTCTCGGCGACCTCGGCGGCGATGACGTTGATCACCTCGGGGCTGATGCCGTAGCCCTGGGTGCCCATGAGGGCCTCGCCGGACAGCTTGAGGAGCACCCGCTTGTACGCCGGGCGCGATGACGCGACGGTAGGCATGCGGGTCGCGACCTTACACGATCAGCGACACATGTGCTCGTCGAGCCAGCGCTCCATATCGGGGTCGCGGGGGCCGGCGAAGTAGCGGAGCAGCACCTCGACGTAGATGACGCCGCGGGGCGGATGAGAGTCGACGGACTGGCGCTCGACCTCCTCGACGGCCTGCTTCAGCTGACCGGCGATCACCTGGCCCTGGGCGCGCGTCAGCGTGAGCATCCACGGCGGTGCGCGGCGCGCCTCGAGGTCGCCGAAGACCGCGTGCGCCTCGTCGGCGGCGCCGGCGCGCAGGGCGAGGCCG
>JAIOII010000127.1 GCA_019912685.1 Kofleriaceae bacterium | reverse complement strand
CGATGGGGACGAGCCCGGCGGCGACGGCGGCCGCGGCGCCGCCCGACGAGCCCGCCGCCGAGCGCGACAGGTCCCACGGATTGTGGGTGACGCCCTCGGCGAGCGTCTCGGTCGAGCCGAGCAAGCCCATCTCCGACGTCGCGCTCTTGCCGATCACGACGAGCCCGGCGGCGTCGACGCGCGCGACGAACGGCGTCGGCGGCGCGCTGGTGTTGTCGCGCAGGAGCCGCGTGCCCATCGCCCAGCGCATGCCGGGGTAGGGCGTGATGTCCTTCACGAGGAAGGGGACGCCGCGGAAGGGGCCCGCCGCCGGTTCGGCGCGTCGTGCGCGCCAGAGGTCGAGCGTCGGGATCGCGTGGATGATCGGCTCGAGGAGCGCGATGCGCGCCTCGGCAGCGTCGAGCAGCTCGCCGCTCGTGAGCTCGCCGCGCGCGACGAGCTCGGCCTGCCCGGTGGCGTCGAGGCGGGAAAGGGCGACGAGGTCGGCTCGGCTCGGCGTGCTCATACGCGAATGTATAATTCGCGTTTCGCGGCGTGTCAACGCGCCACGTCACCAGCGCGCCGGCATCCGCGTTGCAGCTCGCGCCAGGTATGCGTGCTCGCGCGATCGGACTGTTGCTGGTTTCCGGGACGGTGGCGTGCACGGGCGGGTCAAGCGACGACCGGACCGACGCATCGGCTCCCGATGCGCCCGATCCGCCGGGTCCCGACGGAGGCGCGCCTGTGCCCGACGGCGCACCCGCGCCGGATGGCACGCCCTCGCCCGACGCGGGAACGACGCCGGACGGCGGAGCGATGCCTGACGCCGGGACGATGCCCGACGCCGGGATGATGCCCGACGGCGGCACGACGCCCGACGCGCCGCCCATGCCCGATGCCGGGCCGACGTGCGGCATGGCGCCGACCGGCAGCTGGCGTGGCAGCGCGCGCCTCCAGTGGGACGCCAGCAGCGGCTTCGAGTACGTCCAGGCCGAGATCACGTGGACGCTGGCGTCCACGGAGGGCTGCGTCGACACGTACCGCCCCGCGGGCATCGTCCGCCACGGTTGGGACGACAGCGGCGGCCAGCACGAGGACCAGGCGACGGTGAGCCCGGGCGACGGCACGCTCGTCATCGATCGCACGCAGGCCGTCGCCACGTACACGTTGACGGGCGCCACCGCGCCGGCGCGCCCCTGGGCCAACGGCCAGCGCGGCTCGTTCGACGGCGACGTGTTCGCCGGGCTCCTCGTCGGGCCGCAGCCGTGGCCGAGGTGGTCGTTCGCCCGCGTCGACGCCGTGTTCCCGCCGCCCGGAGATGGCTGCAGCGAGCCCGCCTCCGACCGCTGGCACAGCACCACCGTGCGTACGGAGCGGTTCAGCTCGGCGGAGACCACGTGGACGCGGGTGAGCACGACCGGCTGCGTCGACACGTTCACGCCGTCGGGGACCGCATACGCGCACCCCCGGGACTTCGCGACCGTCGACTACGTGTTCGTGCCCGACCACGGCGCGATCGAGGCCGACGACGCGACGCTCGTGATCGATCGCTCGACGGCGCCGCCGACGTTCGACCTCGGCCTCTCGTACACGATGTGGCCGGCGGAGCAGCGATCGACGTACCCGGACGGCACGGTCACGACGGAGCCGACGGTCGCCAGCTCGGCGTGGGCCGACAACTTCACGGGGCCCTTCGACGGTGATCACTTCTCGGCGCGGCTCGCCGACGACGACACCGGCTGGACGTTCACGCGCGGCAAGTGATCGCGATACAGTCGGGCGTTGATCTGGCTCTTCGGCTACGGATCGCTCATCTGGCGGCCTGACCTGCCGTTTCGCGAGCGGCGCGCCGCGCGCGTGACCGGCTGGGCGCGGCGGTTCTGGCAGGCGTCGTGGGATCACCGCGGCACGCCGGACTCCCCGGGGCGCGTGGTCACGCTCGTCGCGTCGCCGGGCGCGACGCTCTGGGGCATGGCGTACGCGATCGCCGCCGACGACTGGCCCGGCGTCCTCGCCGTGCTCGAGCACCGCGAGCAGGCGGGCTATCAGCGGCTGTCGCTCACCGCCGGGCTAACCGCCGGCGAGCGCGCGGGCGACGTCGTCGATCACGTGACCGCGGAGGTGTTCGTCGGCGGCGAGGATCGCCCGGAGTTCATCGGCCCCGAGCCGCTGGCGGCGACCGCCGCGATCGTGCGCCGCTCGCACGGACCGAGCGGCGCGAACGTCGACTACGTGCTCGCGCTCGAGCGCGCGCTCGCCGAGCTGGGCGTCCGGGATCCGGACGTCGAGGCCCTCGCCGACGCGGTGCGGCCGGGCGCGCTCACGCCCGGCGCAAGGTGATCGCCGTGATCTCCTGCGTCGTGCCGACGCGGAGCGGCGGACCCCAGAAGCCGGTGCCCTCGCTGACGTAGAGCCACGTCCCGCCGATGCGGGCGAGGCCGGCCGCCTTCGGCTCGAACAGGCGGATGAGCCAGCCGAGCGGCAGGAGCTGTCCGCCGTGCGTGTGCCCCGACAGCTGCAGGTCGACGCCCGCGGGCGCCGCGCGCGCGACCGTGCGTGGGTGATGCGCGAGCAGGACGACGGGCAGCGACGGATCGCGGCCGCGGAGCGCGCGCGGCACGTCCTCGTTCGCGGTCACGTCGTCGACGCCGGCGAGCTGGAACGCGCCGGCGACGGTCACGTGCTCGTTGCGCAGGACGCGGATGCCGAGGGAGCGCAGGTGCTCGAGCCACAGGCCCGCGTTCCAGTAGTACTCGTGGTTGCCGGTGACCGCGTAGACGCCGTCGCGCGCGCGCAGCTCGCGGAACGGCTCGACGTGCGGCTGCAGCTCCGACAGCCGGCCGTCGATGAAGTCGCCGGTGATCACCACGAGGTCGGGCGCCAGCTCGTTCACCTGCCGCACGACGCGCTCCGCGAACTCGCGCCCGAGCATGTTGCCGATGTGGACGTCGGTGAGCTGCACGACGCGGTACGCGTCCACCCCGAGCTTCTCCAGCGGCACCTCGACGCGGCGCGCCGGGTGCAGCTCGTCGGGTACCTCTGGTTCGGCCTCGCCGTCTACCTCCTCCTCGGCGCGTGGGGGAGCCACGTCGCCGTCGAGCTCGGCGCGCCGCGTCGCGCGTCATCCGCCGCGAGATCGTCATCACGAGCGGCAGGCTCGGTCCGAACAGCGCCACGATCGCGGTGCCGACCTCACGCCACGGCGAGGGCAGGGGCTCGACCAGCCGCCACCAGATGTAGAGGTGCGCGCCGCCGAAGACCGCCAGGACGATCAGGAGCCGGCCCCAGAACGCGCGCATCGGATCTCTTTAGCAGACGGCCGGGCCGCGCGGCAGGAGGTGGCATTGCGAGCCGGGCTGACGGGTCCGAGCTCGCCGCGGCAGAAAGCCGAACGGTGTCGATGGCCTCGCGCGCGCCCGGAATGCGAGCTGACAGCTCGTTCGCCGATCCGGTACGACGGCGGCCATGGCGCTTCCTTCGCTCATCGACGACACCCCGACGGCCACCACCTGCAACCAGTGCAAGACGGCGATGGCGGCGCGCGAGCGCTTCTGCCCGAGCTGCGGCGCCGATCGCGAGGTCGAGTGGCAGGTCGCCGGCCTCGAGATGACCAGGCTGGCGAGCGCGCGCAAGTGGATCCTCGGGATCGGCGTCTGGTACCTGATCAGCGGCGCGATCATGCTCCTCGTCCTGCGCAAGCAGCTCGGCACGGACGAGCAGCGCAACCTCGTGCTCGTCACGAGCGGCGGGCTGTTCGCGATCCACCTCGGGCTCTACGTCTGGGCGAAGACGGCGCCGCTCGCCGCGGCGGTCGTGTCGTTGCTCCTGTTCGTGACGCTCCACACCGCCAACGCCGCCCTCGATCCGAGCACGATCTACAAGGGCATCGTCATCAAGGTGCTCTTCGTCCTCGTGCTGGCCAAGGCGATCCAGGCCGGGTACGAGATCCATCGCATGCGGAACCAGCGCGCGTGAACGCCGCGCCGGGCGAGGTCTGTGGGGTCTGCGCGGCCCCGCTGCGCGTCGGCGCGCGGTTCTGCGGACGCTGCGGCGCCGGGCGCGGCCGGATGATCCCGCGCGAGCTCGGCGTCGGAGCGATCGAGGAGGAACCCCGCGCCCGGGCGCCGGCGGCGCTCGACGGGCGCGGGCTGGTGGTGGCGCTGGGCGTCTACTTCGCGCTCCTGGTGCCGACGCTCGTCGTGCTCGCGCGGCCAGCGATGCCGACCCCCGGCACGTTGCTCGCGATCCACCTCGTGGCGGGCGTCGTCGGGATCGCCGGGCTGGCCGCCCTCGGACGGGCCGGGCTGGCCGTGCTCGTGCCGCGCCGGTGGCGTCTCGCCGATGCGGCGATCGCCGTCGCGGCGACCGCGGCCGTGCTGGGCGCCGTGCAGGGGCTCGAGCGCGCCGTGCCGTGGCTCTTCCTCGAGCTCGATCTGCTGCTCGTCGACGAGCGCTGGTCGCGCGCCACGATGTTGCTCCACGTCGCGCTGATCCCCGCCGTCACGGAGGAGCTCGCCTTCCGGGGCGCGATCCTGACCGGGCTGCGGGGGCTGCTCTCCGATCGCTCGGCGATCGCGGCGTCCGCCGCCGTCTTCGCGGTCGCCCACCTGTCGGTGGCGTCGATCCCGCACCTGACGGTGCTCGGCGTCGTCTTCGGCTGGGCGCGCGTGCGCACCGGCAGCATCTGGCCGTGCGTGGCGCTCCACGCCGCCTTCAACGTCGCGACCGTCCTGCTCTCTTTCTAGGTTCGCCCGGCGCGCGCGGCTGGCCGATCGACGACGCGAGGTGCACGGCGTGATAGCCGAAGCGGTCGCGCACGCGATCGACGGCCTCGCTGCGGAGCTCGCCGCCGTCGAAGAGCGGCATCTGCACGGTGTCGAGGCGGAGCTTCGCGAGCGCGACGCCGAGCAAGCGGATCGGCATGGCGCGGGTGCGCGCCTCGCGGTAGAGGTCGCGCGCGACGCGGTGGACGATGAGGTCGGCGCTCGTCGGCGCGATCGTGCGACCGCGCGTGATCGTCAGGAAGTCCGTGTACCGCAGCTTGAGCGTGAGCTGCCCCGCGAGCACGCCGCGGCGACGCGCGCGCGACGCCACGCGCTCGCACAGCCCGGACAGCACCTCCGCCGCCGTGTCGGCCGAACGCTCGACGAACGTGCGCTCGTTGGAGATCGTGCCGGCGACGGCGCCGTGCGGATCGTGCTCGCGGAAGGCAGGGCGTTCGCGGCCGAGGTCGTCGCTGCCCTCGCCGCGGGCCGCCGCGCGGATGCCGGCGGTGTACGAGCCGAAGATCGGGCGCAGCACGGCGTCGGGCGCGGTGACCACCTGGGCGAGCGTGTCGATCCCGACCGCGTGCAGGCGCGCCTCCGCGACCGGACCGATGCCGGGCAGCTTGCGCACCGGCAGCGGCGCGAGCGTCTCGGCCTCGTTGCCGGCGCGCACGAGCAGGACGCCCTGCGGCTTGGCGAGCCCGCTCGCGACCTTGGCCATCGGCTTGCTCGTCGCGATGCCCGCGCTCGCGGGCAAGCCGAGCTCGCGGTCGATCGCCGCCGTCATCTCGCGGACGACGCGCAGGACCGTCGCGTCGTCGTGCTCGTCCTCGGCGCGCCGGTACAGCCGCTCGCAGCCGCGGAAGTCGAGGTAGTGCTCGTCGATGCTCGCGGCGACCACGATCGGGCTGTAGCGCTCGACGATCTCGCGCGCGCGGCGCGAGTAGTCGCTGTACGCGTCGCCGTGCCCCGGGACGAACACGGCGTCGGCGGGCGCGCGCTCGGACGCCTCGCGGATCGACATCCCCGAGCGCACGCCGAACGCGCGCGCCTCGTAGCTCGCCGACGTCACGACGCCGCGTCCGCCGCGGTGGCCGCCGACGACGACCGGCTTCCCGCGCAGGCTCGGATCGAGCAGACGCTCGACGGACACGAAGAACGTGTCGAGATCGAGGCAGCACATCCGCGGCGCCATCATCGGAACGGATTCTGAACCTGAACATCGGTTCAGTAAAGGCCGTCGGCGTCGCCCGTCGTGGTAGCCCTCCTTCGTGCCCCTCGTTTCCGACGCCTTCATCGACGGTCGCTGGGTCCCCGGCGCCGCGCGCTTCGTCGTCCGCGATCCGTTCGACGACGCGCAGGTCGCCGAGGTCACCGACTGCGGCGAGGCCGAGGTCGACGCCGCGATCGACGCGGCCGCGCGCGCGTTCGGCGCGTGGCGGCAGAAGCCGGCGCTCGAGCGGGGCAAGCTCCTCGCCCAGCTGGCCGCCGCGATGCTGCGCGACGAGCGCCGCCTGGCCGAGCTGTGCACGCGCGAGAACGGCAAGGCGCTGAAGGAGGCGGTCGCCGAGGTGCGCTACGCGGCGAGCTTCTTCGACTGGTTCGCCGGCGAGGCGGGCCGCGCGTACGGCGAGACGATCCCCGGCTCGCGCCCCGACCAGCGCATCGTCGTCACGCGCGAGCCGGTCGGGCCGTGCGCCCTCATCACGCCGTGGAACTTCCCGTACGCGATGCTCGCGCGGAAGCTCGGCGCCGCGCTGGCCGCCGGCTGCACCACCGTGGCCAAGCCGGCGGAGCTGACGCCGCTCGGCGCGCTCGCGATCGCGCAGCTCGCCGAGCAGGTCGGCGTCCCGCCCGGCGTCATCAACGTCGTCCCGACGACGAACGCGAGGCGCTGCGGCGCGCAGCTGCTCGCGTCGCCGGCGATCCGGAAGCTGTCGTTCACCGGCTCGACCGCGGTCGGCCGCGAGCTGCTCCGCACCGCCGCCGACGACATCAAGCGAGTCTCGCTCGAGCTCGGCGGCAACGCGCCGTTCGTCGTGCTCGCCGACGCCGACCTCGACGAGGCGGTGGCCGGCGCGATGGTCGCCAAGTTCCGCAACGGCGGCCAGTCGTGCGTCGCCGCCAACCGCTTCATCGTCGAGCGCGCGATCGCCGACGCCTTCGTCGCGCGCCTCCTGCCGCAGGTGCAGGCGCTCGTCGTCGGGCGCGGCCTCGACGCCGGCACCGACCTCGGGCCGCTCGTCGACGACAGGAGCGTCGCCAAGGTGCGCCGGCTCGTCGAGGACGCGCGCGCGAAGGGCGCCACGCTCCTGCACGACGCGCCGATCCGCGGTCGCCTCGTCGGGCCGGTGGTGCTCGGCGGCGTCACGCCGGCGATGGACCTGTGGCGCGAGGAGATCTTCGGCCCGGTGATCGCGATCCGTACCGCCGCCGACGAGGCCGACGCGCTCGCGCAGGCGAACGACACCGAGTACGGCCTCGTCGCCTACGTCTTCACGCGCGACGGCGCGCGTCAGCAGCGCCTCGCCGAGCGCCTCGAGAGCGGCATGGTCGGCGTCAACACCGGCCTCGTCTCGACGGCGCAGGCGCCGTTCGGCGGCATCAAGCACTCGGGCTTCGGCCGCGAGGGCTCGCGCCACGGCCTCGACGACTACACCCACCTCAAGTACGTCTCGACGCGCTGATCGGAGGTCAGCAGCCGGGGAAGCAGGTGACGCCGAGCCGGCCCGCGGCCGCCGCGCGCGTCGTGGCCGCGATCTCGAGGACGCGGTCGACCGTCGCGCTCGCGCGCTCGCGCGCGTCCGCGGTCGTCGCGTACTTGTCGAGCAGCGCGCGGCCGATCGCCTGGTGCTCGCGCTCCTCGGGCTGGATGATCGTCTCGTAGAGCCGCACCGTCTCGTCGTCGCCGTGCGCGCGGCAGTACGCGATGAAGTTCTCGTTCACGCCGTAGGCGATCGACTCGAGCGCGAACAGCCCCGCCGCGACGCGCTCGACGGTCGAGCCGAGCGTCGCCAGGTGCTGGAACAGCGGGTTGGCCGCCGGCGGCACGAAGCCGTCGACGTCGAACCCGAGCGCGCGCAGCCGCTCCGCCACGAGCTGGAAGTGCCCGGCCTCGTCGCCGGCCTGGCGCGCGAACGCGAGCTTGACGTCGATCTCCGGCGTCGACGCCACCCACGACGCGGCCAGCTCGCTCACCGAGATCTCGTTCACCAGCGCGACCTGGAGCAACGCCTTCGCGTCGGCGTCCCCGGCCGCGCCCTTCCCGGCGTCGATGATCGCGGCCAGCCGGTCCTGCGACCGCGCGGCAAGCTCGTCGCTGAAGCTCATGGCCGGGGTATAGCGCAATGCGTTCGCGAATGACGCGCGCGGCGTGCGGTGCAGCGCGAAGGAGTTGCGCGATCCGGGAGCCGATCAGCGGAAGCTCAGGAGGTCCGGCTGCGCGATCAGCAGCAGGCCGAGCAGCACGATGACGGCCCCGCTCACGAGCTGGAGGATGCGCCCGCCACCCTCCTGCAGCTTGCGCCGGCGCAGCGTCACGACCGCGATCGTCACCATCAGCGCGTCGTCGAACATGTACGCCCCGATATAGAGCAGGAGGTACGCGTGATGCTCCCACCAGGGGAGCCCCTGCGCGCTCAGGATCTGCGTGTAGAGCGCCGGGAGGCCGGCGGTGCACAGGAGCTCGATGAGGTTGACCACCGCGGCGAGGCCGATCGTCGCGGCAAGCGCACCGCGCAGATCCTCGGCGTGCACGATCCGGCGTACCCGCGCGTAGAAGCCCGGCTTGGCGCGCGCGGGGATCGACAGCGACGGCCCGCGCCCGGGTCTGACCGCGTCCTTGACGTGCAGGGCGCCGACGCCGAGCGCGACGACGCCGAGGCCCAGCTGGAGCCACCGCGATGCGCCGAGCACGAGAAACGCACCGAGCCACGCCGCCATGAAGAGGTAGTACGCCGCCGCGCTCACCGCGACGAACGTCCCGGCGATCATGATCATCCGCCGCCGGCTGTGGACGTTCACGAGCAGCGCGAGGAGGAACATGAGCACCCACATCGCGCACGGGTTGAACCCATCGACGAGCCCGACCAGGACGGTGAACGTCGCGAGCCCGACCTCGCCGACGCGCACGCTGCCGAGCCAGGGCAGGTGGATCGTGTCGCTGCGCCGCTCGGTGTCGTCGAGCCACGCCTCGATCTCCTTGCCCGTGGTCTCCGGACTGTCGAAGCCCACGCGCAGCCGATCGCCGACGAGGAACGCGGGCACCGCGGCGAGGGCCCCGGCCCGCTTCGCCAGCGCGAGGAGACGCTCGCGCTGATCGGGCTGCGCCGCGACGTCGTGGACGACGATCGCGATCTCGGGACGACGAGCTCGGAGGTCGTCGAGCCACACCTTCGCTCGATCGCAGTGGCTGCACCCGGGCTTGACGAAGACCTCGAGCGTTCGCTGGTCCGCCCACGCGGCCGACGCCGCTGCGGCGACCATCGCGAGCGCGATGCCGAGCGCGAGCAGCCTTCGGCGTGGTCCTGCCAGCATGCGAGTATCGGCGGTCCCAGACTGCATTCCTCATGCCGGAGGGACGAGCCGCGCGCGGCATGTCGCTTGCTCTCACGGGTGGTGATGCCGCTCGGCGACGATCCGCTGCTCACCGTCACGGACCTGTCGGTCGTGTTCGATGGTCGGGGCGTCCTCGAGCACGTCTCGTTCACCGTGCGACGCGGCGAGGTGCTGACGATCCTCGGGCCCAACGGCTCGGGGAAGACCGTCCTCCTGCGCGCGCTCCTCGGCGCGGTGCCGTACGGCGGGTCGATCCGGTGGCGGCGAGGGACGCGTCTCGGCTACGTCCCGCAGCGCCTGCCGTACATCCGCGAGCTGCCCCTCTCCGTGGCGGACTTCTTCGCGCTCAAGCGAACGGCGCGTGGCGAGGCGCGCGACCTGCTCCGCGCGGTCGGCCTGGGCGAGCCGTTCGTCCGCGCGCCGATCGGTCACCTTTCGTCCGGGCAGTTCCAGCGTGTCCTCATCGCGTGGGCGCTCGCCGGCGATCCCGACGTCCTCCTCTTCGACGAGCCGACGACCGGCATCGACATCGGCGGCGAGGAGACGGTCTACAGCCTGCTCGGACGGCTGCACCGCGAGCGCGATCTGGCCATGCTCATCGTCACTCACGACCTGGCGGTGGTGCACAAGCTCTCGTCGACCGTCCTGTGCCTGAACCGGCAACCGATCTGCATCGGCCCGCCGCTCGCGACGCTCACGCCGGAGAACCTGCAGCGACTCTTCGGGAACGAGGTCAAGTTCTACGAGCACAAGGGCGAGGTCGCTCCCCATGGATGAGCGCCTCGTCCTCGGCCTGATCGCGGGCTCCTTCATCGGAGGCGCCGCCGGTTACCTCGGCTCGCTGATGCTCGGCCGGCGGATGGCGCTCGTCGCCGGACCGCTCGGCCACCTGACGCTGCCCGGCGTCGCGCTCGCCCTGGTCTGGGACCTCGACGTCTCCGTCGGCGCCTTCCCGTTCGTCCTCCTCGGGGTCGCGCTGATCTGGCTGCTCGAGCTGCGGACGCGGCTGCCCATGGAAGCGCTGACCGCGCTCGTCTTCGCGTCGGGCGTCGCGTTCGCGTTCCTGTTCCTTCCCGTGGAGCAGGCGGAGGCGGCGCTGGTCGGAGACATCTCGCGCCCCGGTGTCGGCGGCACGCTGTTCGCGGTCGCGGCGTCGCTCGCGGTCACCGTGGCGGTGAACCGCGCGTATCGCCAGCTCGTGCTGATCAGCATCTCGGAGGACCTCGCCGCCTCGGAGGGAGTCCGCGTCCGCCGCTACAACCTCCTCTACCTGCTCGCGATCGCCATCATCGTCGCGCTGGGCGTGAAGATGGTCGGAGGCCTGCTCACGGCCGCCCTCGTGGCGATTCCGGCGCTCGCCGCGCGCAACATCTCGAGGAACCTGTGGCAGTACGCCGCCGGCGCCACGGCGATCGGCATCGCCTCCGCGCTCGGCGGGATCGCGCTCTACCGGCTCACCGGCTACCCCGCGGGTCCGCTCGTGATCCTCGTCAGCGCCGTCATCTTCGTCGCGACGGTTCCGCTCGCCAGGTCACGGCGCTGACGGCGGGTGACGTGCCCGGGTCAGCGGCGATGGGCGCTGCGGAGGCCCGGGTTCGTCGCCGGCTCCGCCACGGGCAGGTACTCCTGCCGGCTGACCGTGACCGTCACATCGGGACGCAAGGCTTGCTCGATGGGGCCGGATGCCTTGGCCTCGTGCACGATCGCCAGGAACTCCTCGTCGCTGATGCCGGGGACCACCGCTGTGCAGTGGATCCGGACCGCGCCGATCGTCCAGCGGTCACCCGGTCGGACGAGGTGCACGCGCGCCTCGGTGCGCACTTGCTGCGCCTGGTGTCCCGCGGCCGCGAGCCTCGCGGCGAGCTCCTCGGTGAAGCAGCTCGCGCACGCCGCCGCCAGGAGCTCCTCGGGGTTGGTCCCCGTGGGTGTGGGCTCCCACTCGTAGCGCGCCTTCAACGAGAACGGGGTGTTGGTGAGCGCGCCGGTGTCGGTCGTCAGCGTGCCGCTGATGCCGACCCCGGCATCAGCGCCGGTCGAGATCGCAATCGCTCCACGGTCCATCGGGTCCTCCTTCCATCGCCTCGATCCCAGCGAAGCAATCATCGTGCCCGCGCGCGATCAGCGGCCGACGGCGAGCCGCAGGCGGCGCATGAGCAGCGCGAGGTGATCCTTCACGTGGCGGTACCACTGATCCGGCTCGGGGAGGATTTCCTCGTAGGCGTCGCCGTGGCGCGGATCGAGCGGGACGTCGCCGCGGAGCTTCTTCGCGATGGTGTAGCCCGGCTCGCGGTCCTCGCACATCGAGTGCATCCGCAGGCGGTGCGAGCGCGCGCGGGCGAGCTCGTCGAGGCGGGCGACGAGTCGCGCCTGCGGGACCAGGAGGTCCTCGGCCTCGAACGCGTCGAGGCCGGTGTGCTCGCGGAGCAGCTCGACGCGCGCCGTCCGGATCGACGGCGCCTCGCGCTCCGCCTCCCACGCGACGCCGAGCTCGCTGTCGAGGCCGAAGCTGCGGTTGGTCGTGTTGCACGAGCTGACGAGGAGGAAGCGGTCGTCGACCGCGAGCACCTTCGAGTGGATGAAGACGGGGACGTCGCCGTCCTCGCCGGGCGCCGCGACGTAGTAGACGCCGACGTGGTGCCCGGTTCGCGCCGCCATCGCCTTGAGCTCGCGCAGGATCTCGGACTGGCGCACGCCGATCGCGACCTGCTCCTTGATCCCACCGGATCGTCGCGGCAGGACGATCACGATCTCGAGCGGCGTATCGTCGCGTTGCATCCGCTCGAACAGGGCGCGGCGGAGGTCCTCGGCGCAGAAGTACTGGTTCTCGATGTAGATCGACTTCTCGGCCGCCGCGACCGCGCGGCGGTGCAGCTCGCGCAGCTCCTCGATCGGCGGGCGCGGCGGATCGGTCTCCTCGAGCTCGGGCACCGTGCGGGTCAAGCCGACGCGCGGCAGCGCGATCTCGAGCGTGGGCGTGATCGCGACGGGATCGCGCGGCGCGTCCTCGAGCTCGAGCGCCTCGCCGCACCCGCGCTGCCAGCGATCGACGAACCACGCGCGCAGGACGTCGACCGCGGCGCCGGTGACGTATGCCTGGACGTCGTGGTACGGCGGGTAGTACGCGAGGCGGAGCGGCTTGCGCCCGCGGCGCGGGTCGTGGGCGAGGTGCGCGCGATCGTCCCAGCGCCCCTTGCACACGTCCATCCCGCCGAGCATCGCGATCGAGCGGTCGACGATCACGACCTTCTGGTGCTGGCTCGCGCCGAGCGGGTGACAGCTGTCGAGCTCGAAGCGCAGGTTGTCGTGGCTGCGGAGGCGGAAGGTCAGCGACTGGAACGGCTCGCGCTCGAGCGCGAACACCGGCGACGACCGCCAGGTCAGGATCCGGACCTGGAGCTCGGGCCGCTCCTCGCACAGGGTCGTGAGGAAGCGGAGGAGCGCGATCGGGTGCTCGGCGTCGTGCGCCTCGTCGCCGCGCAGGAGCTCGACGCGGCTGTCGAACTGCCAGCCCAGCATCAGGATCGACTTCCTGGCCTGACGGCACGCGTCGTAGACGGCGCGGTAGTAGTCGTGGCCGTCGACGAGGAGGCCGGAGCGCGGGGCGTCGGCGAGGATGGCGCAGGAGCGGCCGGGGACGAGGATGGTCTGGGTCATGGGATGGACTCGAGCTCGGCGACGACCGGGAGGTGATCGGAGGCCGCGCGCGCGGGGCCGCGCACCCAGACCCCCGACGACACCAGGCGCAGGGCGCCGCGATAGAGGAGGTGATCGAGCTGGAACAGGGGGAAGCGCGCGGGCCACGTCCGCGCGGTGGTGGCGGCGCGCAGCGACGTGCACAGCGATCGGTACGGACGCGAGGTCGAGCTGCAGTTCAGATCCCCGGCGAGCACGACGTCGCCGTCCCCGATCGCGGCGGCGAGCACGGCGACCTGCTCGATGCGCTCGCGCCCGTTCGTCGAGAGATGCGTGTTGACCAGCTCGAGCCGCCGCCCTCGCCCCGGCCAGCGCAGCCAGAGGAGGAGCGCGGCGCGCCGCTCCGACTGCGGTCCGTGCGGCAGCATCACCGTGCGCGTCTCCTCGATCGGCCAGCGCGAGAGGGTCGCGATGCCGTAGCGCTCACACCCTTCCTCGACGCAGCCGACGAAGCGCGCCTCCATCGCGAGCCGGTCGGCCAGCTCGGCCGCCTGGTCGATCTGGCCCGAGCGCTCGCGCCCGACGTCGACTTCCTGCAGCGCGACGACGTCCGGGGCGTAGCTCGTGATCACCGCGGCGATCCGCGCGAGGTCCACGCGGCGATCGGCGCCGCGTCCGCTGTGGATGTTGTACGTCATCACGCGCAGCGGCCGCATCCGTGCACGAGCGATGCGATGCGCGTGCCAGGCCATCGCGACGGCGTCGAATCGGTGGCGTGGTGCGCGTGCGTGTGCGCCAGCGCGCTGTCGCGCGGCGACGCGACACCGGCCCGCGGGACTGCATGTCGTCATGCGCGCATGCGCTCACGTGCCGGGCGGCGTCGCCGGATCGGTTCTTGCTGATTTCGCCGGGCATGGTGCGTTCGAGCACGGTGTTCCTGGCGATCGCGGTCACGGCGATCGCCTGTGGCGGGGGCGGCGGGCAGGGGGACGACGATCCCGCCGATCCCGACGCCGGCGCGCCGGACGCCGCGATCCCGGACGACGGCGCGGTCGACGACGGTGACGCCGGCGTCGACGCCGGGCCCGTCGACGACCCGTACAGCGACCTCGACGAGGGCTGCGCGCCGATCTTCCGGCAGTCGATCGTCCCCGAGTACCACGTGACGATCGCGCCCGCGCACTGGGGCGAGATGCAGCACGAGCTCATGAATCCTCAGTTCACGCCGGGCGGGACGATCATCGAGCCGGGCTACCACCCCGCGCAGCTGCACATCGTCGCGGGCGACGCGGAGCACGATCCTCCCGGCGTCATGATCCGCTTGAACGGCAACACGTCGTGGCTGCAGGCGATCCGCTACGACGAGCACCCGAAGATGCAGTTCATGATCTCCTTCAACCAGGTGGACTCCGAGGCGCGCTTCCAGGGCCTGCGCAAGGTGAAGCTCGACATGCCGCGCAGCGACTGGACGTTCATCCAGCAGCGGGTGGCGCTCGCGTGGATGCGCGGCCGTGCCGGCGTCCCGGCTCAGTGCGCCAACAGCGCACGCGTCTACATCAACGGCGAGTACTACGGCCTCTACACGAACGTCGAGCGTCAGGACAAGGGCTTCCTGAAGCGGATCTACGGGGGCGCCGACAACGACGGCGATCTCTGGAAGGCGGGGCGCGACATCAAGACCAACGAGGAGAGCTACAGCTGGACGCGCATCGCGGCCTTCTGGGATCTCGAGACCCTCGCCGGCCTCGACGCGCTCGTCGATCTCGACACGTCGATGATCGAGTGGGCGTCGGAGGCCGTGATCGGTGACTCGGACGGCTACAACCAGGGCCGCCCCAACTTCATGCTCTACGACCGGCCGTCGACCCAGAAGTTCGTCTGGCTCGCCAACGACCTCGACACCAGCCTCGACTCCGACTTCCTGCCGCCCGACACCACGCCCGTGCTCGCGCCGACGCCACCCGACGAGCGGCGGTGGGAGCGCGACTGGCACCACTACCTGATCGCGCTCAACGAGCCGGCCGGCGTCGCGCGCTACGTGCAGGCGATGGCGACGCAGCTTCCCCGGCTCGATCCGGCCGAGCTCGCGACGTGGATCGACGACTGGAGCGAGCAGATCGCCGACGCCGCCGCCGAGGATCCGCGCCGGCCGTTCTCGATGGAGGACCACGAGGGTCAGCTGGCGCGGATGAAGGCGTACGCGCCGGCGCGCCGCGCCTATCTCCAGGCGTGGCTCGACTGCTGGAGCGGCGGCGGCGCAGACGCCGACGGCGACGGCTTCGACATGTGCCACGACTGCAAGGACTCCGACGCCGCGCAGTCGCCGGCCGCCGTCGAGGTCTGCGACGAGATCGACAACGACTGCGACGGCCGCGTCGACAACGTGGCGACCGGCACGTGCTCCGCCGTGGCCCTGGATCCCGACGAGGCGCGGCGCGAGGCGTTCTGGAGCCGCGTCTACACCGACGTGAAGGCCCAGGCGAAGGCGCGTCGCTGAGTCGCGCGCAGCTCGTGCGCCGCCGCGCAGGTCGTGCGGCGGTGCGACACCGCTGCCGCGCGCCGGCGCGTGTTCATGCGGTCTTGCGGTCGCGTGCCCGACGGCGACGCGGGATCGGAACTTGCTGTTCCCGCGCTCATGCCGTGTGCGGACCGGGTTCTCGTCGTCATCGCCGTCGTCCTCTCCGGCTGCGGCGAGCGCGGCGGCTCGCTGGTCGACGGCGGGCCACCGCCAGAGGACGGCGGCGTGGTCGACGCGGCCGCATCCGACGGCGACGTGCCCGTCGACGCCGGCGTCGACGCCGAGGTCACCGATTACCCGTACAGCGACCTCGACGAGGGCTGTGCGCCGATCTTCCGGCAGTCGATCGTCCCCGAGTATCACGTGACGATGTCGCCGGAGGACTGGGCGGCGATGGAGCACGAGTTCCTGAATCCGCGGTTCACGCCCGGCGGCTCGTTGATCGAGCCCGGTTACCACCCGGCCCAGCTCCACATCGTCGAGGGCGAGGAGGAGCACGACCCACCCGACGTGATGATCCGCCTCAACGGCAACACGTCGTGGCTGCAGACGATCAGGTACGACGAGCACCCGAAGATGCAGTTCATGATCGCGTTCAACGAGGTCGACTCCGACGGGCGCTTCCAGGACCTGCGCAAGATCAAGCTCGACATGCCGCGGAGCGACTGGACGTTCATCCAGCAGCGCGTCGCGCTCGCGTGGCTGCGCGGCCGCGCCGGCGTGCCGGCCCAGTGCGCGAACAGCGCGCGCGTGTACATGAACGGCGCGTACTACGGCCTCTACACGAACGCCGAGCGCCAGGACAAGGGCTTCCTGAAGCGCATCTACGGCGGCGCCGACAACGACGGCGACCTGTGGGCCGGCGCGCGCAGCATCAAGACCAACGAGGAGACCTTCAGCTGGGGCCGCATCTCGGCGTTCTGGGACATCGAGAGCCTCGCCGAGCTCGACGCGCTCGTCGACCTCGACACGTCGATGGTCGAGTGGGCGTCGGAGGCCGTGATCGGCGACGCGGACGGCTACAACCAGGGCCGCCCCAACTTCCTGCTCTACGACCGGCCGTCGAACCTGAAGTTCGTCTGGCTCGCCAACGATCTCGACACCTCGCTCGACGACGACTTCCTGCCTCCGGACACGACGCCGCTGTTCGCGCCGGAGCGCGGGCGCCACGAGCGCGACTGGCACCACTACCTCATCGCGCTGAACCAGCCGGCGGGGGTCGCGCGGTACGTGCAGGCGATGGCGACGCTGGTGCCCAGGCTCGATCCCGAGGAGCTCGAGGCGTGGATCGACGACTGGAGCGAGCAGATCGCCGCCGCCGCCGCCGAGGATCCGCGCCGGCCGTTCTCGATGGAGGACCACGAGGGTCAGCTGGCGCGGATGAAGCAGTACGCGCCCGCGCGGCGCGCCTACCTGGAGGAGTGGCTCGGGTGCTGGAGCGACGGCGGCGACGACGGCGACGGCGACGGCTTCGACATGTGCCACGACTGCGACGACGACGACGCCGCCCAGTCCCCGGGCGCCGTCGAGGTCTGCGACAACATCGACAACGACTGCGACGGCCGCGTCGACGACGGGGTGACCGTGTCGTGCGCGCAGGATCCCGAGGCGGCGGCGCGCGAGGCGTTCTGGAACCGGGTCTACACCGACGTGAAGGCGCAGGCGAAGGCGCGCCGCTGAGCCGATCGGAGGAGCCTGCCGGGGTAGGCGATCGCGCGGCTTTCGCGTACGTTACGCATCGTGCCATCGAGCCTGCTCGCGCTCCTCGACGACATCACCACCGTCCTCGACGACGTCTCCGTCCTCACCAAGGTCGCGACCAAGAAGACCGCCGGCGTCCTCGGCGACGACCTGGCGCTGAACGCGCAGCAGGTCGCCGGCGTGAAGCCGCAGCGCGAGCTGCCCGTGGTCTGGGCGGTCGCCAAGGGCTCGGCGGTCAACAAGCTGATCCTGGTCCCGGTCGCCGTCCTCATCAGCGCGCTCGCGCCATGGGCGGTGATCCCGCTGCTCATGATCGGTGGCGCGTTCCTGTGCTTCGAGGGGTTCGAGAAGATCGCGCACCGGCTCCTGCACAGCAAGGACGAGGACGCGCAGCACAAGAAGGATCTGGTCGAGCGCGTCGCCGATCCCCAGGTCGACCTCGTCGCGGTCGAGCGCGACAAGATCAAGGGCGCGATCCGCACCGACTTCATCCTCTCGGGCGAGATCATCGTGATCTCGCTCGGCACCGTCACCGACCAGACCCTGTGGATGCGGCTCGCCGTGCTCGCCGCGATCTCGGCGGTGATGACCGTCGGCGTGTACGGTCTCGTGGCCGGCATCGTCAAGCTCGACGACGCCGGGCTGAGCCTCAGCCAGCGCGCCTCGAGCACCGCGCGCGCCTTCGGCCGCATGATCCTGGCCGGCGCGCCGAAGTTCATGAAGTTCCTGTCGATCGCCGGCACGGCCGCGATGTTCCTCGTCGGCGGCGGCATCCTCGTCCACGGCATCCCGCCGCTCCACCACCTGGCCGAGGACGCGGCGGCGGCGGCCGGCGAGGTGGAGCCTCTCGGCGGTCTGCTCGCGTTCCTGACCGAGTCGGCGGTGAACGGCGGCGCCGGCATCGTCGCCGGCGGCCTCATCGTCGGTGTCGTCGCGCTGGTGCAGCGGATCCGTCGCCGCGGCTGATCACACCGTCGGCGCGGGGCGGCGGCGCAGCTCGTCACGGATCTGCGCGAGCAGATCGTGATCGGTCTCGACGGGGGCGGCGGCCCGCTTCGGCGCCTTCAGGCGCTGGACGCCCTTCACGACGGCGAACAGCACGAGGCCCACGAGCACCAGGTTGACCGCGGCCGTGATCACGCGGCCGTACATGATCGGCGTCCCGTTCAGCGAGAACGAGAGCGCGTCGAAGTCCGGTTTCCCGAAGATCGCGGCCACGATGGCCATCAGCACGCCCTCGTTGAGGGCCGTGATGACGGCACCGAACGAGACGGCCAGGATGACGCCGATCGCGAGCTCGAGCGCGTTGCCCTTGATGATGAAGTCGCGAAACTCTTTCCACATGTTGGCACCTCCGGCGGAGGGCCTTTCATCTTCCGTGCCCACCGCGCGCCCGAGTTCCACGCCGGCAACAGTCGTCTCAGCCGGGCGTCATGCCGTCGCGGAAGCGGACGAAGACGCCGTCGGCCTCGCTCACGAGCGTGGCGCCGGCGTGGCACTGGCCGCGCGCGTGGACGCGCCGCCCCTCCGTGCGCTCGACCCACGCCTCGAACCGGAGCGTCTCGTGGAGCGGCGTGATCGCGCGGTAGTGCGTGCTGAACGTGGCGGTGTGGCCCGGTGTGCCGTGGAGCATGCACGCGAACGCGAGCACCTGATCCCAGACGGCGGCGACCACGCCGCCGTGGACGCCGCCGGGCGGACCTTCGTAGGCGAGGCCGAAGCGCACGGTCCCGATCGCCTTGCCCTCCTCCATGCTCATCGCCACCGGCGCGGCGATCGGGTTGTACGGCCCGCTGATGACGCCCCAGGGCAAGATCGTGTTGAGGTCGCCGTCGACCGGCGCGGCGTACCGCGGGAACGGACGCTCCCCGGCGCGGCTGGCCGCGCGCGCCCCGAGCGCCTCCGCGT
>JAIOII010001241.1 GCA_019912685.1 Kofleriaceae bacterium | reverse complement strand
AGACAGGGGTGGCGGCGGGCCAGGCGCCGGCGCGGGGCAGCGGGCGCGCGCCGAAGAGGCGCGCGAGGCGCGCCATGCCGCCGAAGACGCCGCGCGCGACGCGCGAGGGAGGGCGGCTCGCCTCGACCTCGGTGATGTGGGCGAGCATCGTGAAGAAGTCGCCGAGCTTCATCTCGCGGCGGCCGCCGAGGCGCAGGGCGAACGGGACGAGCGCGTCCTCCTGGAGCGAGCCGTCGAGGCTGACGTCGACGACGACCGGCTCCTTCGTCGGGTTGAGGAAGCGGTGGCGCTGGCCCTTCTCGACGGTGACGCTCTGGCCGGCCGTGAGGTCGCGCGGCGTGCCGTCGATCCAGATGCGAAGGGCGCCGCGGAGGATGCGGAACGTCTCGCGCTCGTGGTCGTGGACGTGCTCGGGCGGGCCCTTCTTGCCGGCCTCGAGGGTCCAGCGAAAGCGGAAGACGCCGTCACCGGCCTTGGCCGACGTCTGGAACTCGAAGGTCTCGCCGCTGCTCGTGAAGTAGAGGTTGGGTGGCGTCTCGGCCAGTTGCTGCTGCGTCACGGCAGGTTCCATGTTATCAACTATAACATCATGCCGGTGACCGAAGGCAAGCGGATTCGCGCCAAGCGCCCGGGGCGCTTCCACCACGGCGATCTGCGCGACGCGCTGGTCCTGGCGGCGACCCGCGCGGTCGCGAAGCTGGGCCACGCGAACGTGTCGCTGCGCCCGCTCGCCGAGCAGCTCGGCGTCTCGCAGCCGGCGGTGTACCGCCACTTCGCGAGCCGCGAGGCGCTGCTCGCCGAGGTGGCGCGGCGGACATGGCTCGAGCTCCCGGCGGCGCTCGAGGGAGCGGCGCGAGGCGCCCGCGATCGCTTCGAGGCGGCCACGGCGATCTCGCGCGCGTACGTGCGCTGGGCGCACGCGAACCCCGAGCTGTTCCGGCTCCTGTCGTCGCGCTTCGTGTTCGATCAGCGCGAGGGGCCGCTCCCGCCGCTGCCGCGCGAGCACTACTTCCAGGGGCTCGGCGGCGCGGTGCCGATCGACGACCCGATGCTCGCCGACGCCTTCCGCGCGTCGTGGGCCATGAGCCACGGCCTGGCGACGTTCGTCGTCGAGCGCGTGTTCCAGCTGGTCGACAGCGACGAGGAGCGGCTCGCGGCCGCCGACGGCGCGATCACCTGCTTCGTCGAGATGCTGCGGGCGAAGTGGCCGGCGGCGTGAAGCGCAGGCACGACGCGACCGGCTGCCGCGGGTACTTCGGCAGCGTCGGCTCGCGGCACATGAGGAACGTGGAGCCCTTGCCGCTCTCGACGAGCCGCAGGTGCACGCAGCGGTGACACAGGGACTCGGGGAACGGGGGCTGTGACGGCGGCAGCATTCCGGGCCAGTATCGAGCGGATGAGCAACGCGATCGACAAGAGTCCCGTGACGCTGGTCGCCGACAGCCTGCTGCGGCGGATCCCCAGCGCGCCCCCCGGCCCGTTCTCGAGGATCGGCGCGAAGGGCAACCTGTTCACGGCGACCGACGGGACCACTCACTACGCGCTCGCGGAGACCGGCAACGGCGACTTCGCGTTCTGCTGGTTCGAGAAGCGCGAGCGTCGTGACACCGCCGTCCGGTGCACGAGCTCGCTCCAGGTCCCGGTCCTCGACGGCGAAGGTCGCGCCCTCGTCATCGGCGGCGGCGGGGAGCTGTTCGTGGTGCGCCCCGACGGCGTCGCCGAGTCCCTCGGCCGGCTCCCCGACGGCGTCCGGGCGACGCGCGCGGCCTGGACCCGGAGCGGCTTCGCCGTCGGCGAGGGCGACGCGGCGCTCCACCTCTATCGCTGGACGCCGGGCACACCTCCGGTCGGCATCGGGCGCTACACCGCGGTCCCCTGCTCCGACCTCCGCCGTTGCGGCGAGGTCGGCGACCTCCTGCTCGCGTGCGACATGGACCACGTCGCGATCGTCGCCATCGACGACGTCGTGCGGGTCGTCGCGCGCTTCGAGCTGGCGTGGCACACGACGTCGCAGTGCACCGACGAGTCCGGACGTCATCTCTGGATCCTGCCGCCCGACCACATCAGCGACGGCGGCGGGCAGTTCCGCATCGAAGGCCTGCAGCCGGCGTGGGACCGGCGGGCCGAGTTCCCGGAGGTGACCCGCGACGGCGAGGCCGCGCC
>JAIOII010001240.1 GCA_019912685.1 Kofleriaceae bacterium | reverse complement strand
GTGACGTTCAGCGTCGTGGTGACCGTCTGATCGGCGCCGTCGATCGCGCGGAGCTCGAGCGCGTGCGGCCCGGGCGCGAGCTGCGTCACCTGGAACGTGTACGGCGCCGTGGTCGACGTCGCGTAGGCGGCGCCGTCGACGTGCAGCTCGACCCGCGCGATGTCGGTGTCGACGATCGACGTCGACACGGTGAACGTCGGCGCCACGGTGGCGCCGTTCTGCGGCGCGGTCACCTGGGCCATCGGCGGCATGTTGACGACGGGCGCGCCGTAGACGAGCGCCACGCCCTCGCGATCGCGCTGGGTGAACGCGAGCGTGGTCGACGTGCCGTTGCACTGCGGGTAGTGCATCACCGACGCCGAGTCGTACGGCGTGACCCCGCGGAACTGGTTGTCCTCCGCGCACGCGGCCGCGTTGGCCTCCGGCCGCACGTGCTCGTGGCGGAAGCCGAGCGTGTGCCCGAGCTCGTGGCCCATGATGTTGGCGAGCGGGATGCCGCCGGTCTGCTGGGGATCGAACGCGCTGACGTCGACGAGCACGTTGCGATCGCCGCGCGGGCTGTCGGGGAAGAACGCGCGCGCCAGGTACTGTCCGCCGCTGTTCACGGGGCGGATGTCGAAGAGGACGTTGGTGTTGGTCGCGGTGCAGCTCGCGTCCTGGGCCGGCACGTACTTGAAGTCGACGTCCGCCATGTTCTCCCAGCCGTTCTCGGTGGCGGCTGCCATCGCCGCGAGCACCGCGGCCTTGTTGGCGCCGAACGTGTCCGAGACGCAGTACGTGAGGTTCTTCTTCTGGGTCGCGCTCCACTTCACGTCGGCGCCGTTGTTGTAGATGGTGAGCGCGCCCTGCTGGAGCGAGCTGTAGAGCTCGAACAGCGCCGCCTCGCCGCGGATCGGGCGGTCCCAGTCGACGATGAACATCCCGGTGTCGGGCTCCTGGTAGACCGCGGCTCGGAACTCCTCCCAGGTCACGCCGTCGGCGCTCGATCCGAGCCGGGGCTGGTCCACACAGGCGAGGAGACCGAGCGCGAGACCCGCGGACGCGACGGGGAGCTTCATGCCTGGCCGCTATTTCAAGCCCGGGGCCAGTGTAGGTCTCGTTTGCTCCCGCGCGGTTGCGCCTGGTGTTGCGGGGCCCCAGGGCCCCGCGGTCGATGGCCCGGGTCGACGACTCAGGAGGCGGAGGCCTTGGCCGCGATGGCCACGATCGCGTCGCGCAGGAACCGGCCGGGCGCGTCATCGTCCGTCGCCGCCGGCCACAGGAGCTCCATCGCGGCGCCCGGAAGGGTGAACGGGAGCTGCGTCATCCGGAGGTGCGGCCGGACCGCGCGGATCTGCGAGGCGACCAGCCGCGGCAGGGTCGCGAGCAGCGGCGAGCCGTCGATCACCGCGCCGACGTTCGCGAAGCTCGAGACCGAGCAGCGGACGGAGCGGGGACGGCGGACGAGATCCTCGACGATGCCGCGCAGGTCGGCGTTGTACGAGACGACGACGTGGTCGCGCGCGAAGTAGTCCTTCTCGCGCAGCGGGAGGCGGAGCCGCGCGTGCCGCGGATCGAACAGGCAGACGAAGCCGCCGCTGTAGAGGTCTCGTCGCCGGACGCCGGCCGGCACCGTGTCGGTGACGGTGATCGCGGCGTCGACGGCGCCCGCGCTCAGGGCGGCGCCGACCGTGCGGAACTGCACCGGCACGGCGATCACGCGCATGCGCGGCGCGCGCTCGCCGAGCTGGCGCAGGAGCGGCGGCAGGAGCCAGATCTCCGCGCTGTCGGAGAGGCCGAGCCGGAAGGTGCGCTCGCTGGTGCGCGGGTCGAACT
>JAIOII010001239.1 GCA_019912685.1 Kofleriaceae bacterium | reverse complement strand
CGGCAGCCGGCGCTGCGCCTCGTGCCGGTCGTGCTCTCGTCGCTCTCGCCCGGCGAGTGCCGCAAGGTGGCGGCGGCGCTCGTCCGCGCGTGGGCGCGGCTCGGGCTCGAGCCCGGCAAGGACGTGATGGTCGTCGCGTCGAGCGACATGAACCACTTCGAGGACGAGGTCGAGACCCGACGGCGCGACAAGCTCGCGCTCGAGGCGCTCGCGACCGGCGACGCCGACCGGCTGCTCGACACGATCGACGGCCACGACATCTCGATGTGCGGCGCGCGCCCGGTCGCGACCTTGCTCGCGTGCGCCGAGCAGCTCGGCGGCGCGCGCCCGCACCTCGTCGGCTACACGACGAGCGCCGCGGTCACCGGCGACACCGATCGCGTCGTCGGCTACGCGGGCGCCGTCGTGTCGTGCGTCTGAGGGCGCTCAGCGCGTGCCGTCGTAGGCGCGGAAGTGAGACGAGAGGACGAGGCCGGCCGACGGCGCGCGGGTGAGGAGGTCGGTGCCGCCCCAGAGGCCCATCGAGAGGTGCGGCGTGAGCCAGAGGTCGACGCGGGCGCGGGCCAGGGCGGCCGGCGCGACGTCGACCGTGCGGTCGATCGTGATGCACGCGCCCTTCTGGCTCTCGGCGACGATCGCGGTCATGCGCACGCCGGCGCCGAGCTCGGCGCCCGCGCTCACGCCGTGCGGGGCGAGCGGGCCGAGGAGCTGATCGGCGAAGCGGCGCGCGCCGACGACGCCGAGCACGCTGGTGACGCCGGCGACGCTCGGCGCGAGCATGGCGCCGGACTCCATGTAGATGCGGCGCTCCTCGGCGTCGACGAACTGGTACGAGGACTCGAGCCCGCCGTAGAGGTGGCGGCCGTGCAGGACGGTGCGCAGCGCGAGGCCGTGCGCGGCGCGCAGCTCGCTCGCCAGGTCCTCGCCGACGACGCGGTACGTGTAGGTCGAGCCGTCGGAGTGCGCGATGTCGCCGGACGCCGTGACGCCGGAGAGGTCGACGAGCGAGCTGACCGCCGCGAGCTCGACGGCGACCGCGACCTTGCGCGCGCGCCACGCGCCGAAGCCCGTGCACTCGCGGTAGCCGTGCACGTCGGAGGTGTCGTGGCAGGAGGGCGCCGCCGTCCCGGAGTCGCTGCTGCTGTAGCTCGACCCCGAGTCGCCGCCCGAGTCGCCGCCGGACGAGCCGCTGTCGCCGCCGCCGCCGCCGCACGCCCAGGCGATCGCCGGGATCGCGACGAGCGCGCCGGCCGTGAACGCGACCAGGCGCTTCATGGCGACACCTCCGCGGCCGCGACCGCGCTCGGCGGCACGACGTCCTTGCACGTCGTGTGGAGCGGCGCGGCGGGCACGGCGTCACCTCCGATCGCCCCGATCGCGACGCACACGGCGACGACGTCGCCCGAGAGCTCGCGCGACGTGCGGTACTCGATGCGCTCGCGGCCGGAGGCGCGGGCATCGAGCGCGAGCGCGCGGATCTCGTTGTACGGATCGTACGGCACCATCGCGACCTCCTCGCCCGTCGCGGTGCGGCCGGTGACGCGCACGCCGCCGAGATCGATCGTGGCGGCGCGGTCGCAGCGGTTGCCGAACTGGTACTGGACGACCGGTCCCGTCGCGACCGCGTCGCGGGCGACGTCGACCGCGAGGTCGAGGCAACCCGCCGTCGTGCGCTCGCCGAGCATGGGCTCGCCGGACATCTCGAAGGATCCGGCGCGATAGGTCGCACAGGCGGCGGACACACCCGTGGCCAGGATGAGCGGAACGGCCCTCATGGCGCGCGGTCGGAGCAAAGGTCACGCCGGCACGCGGGCGAGGTGCGGCGATGTCGCCGCGCGAGAGTTCGCGCGCTTGCGCGCCGCGCGCGATCGCGCCCTGTCGTCCGAACGCCACACGTGTGGCTCGCGCGGCTCGCGTTAGATTGTGGACACCGTGCCCGGACCACGTCGCGATCTGCAGATTCCGCTCGCGACGATCGCGCTGGTCGCGGTCGTCGCGGTCGGCTTCGCGGTAGGCATGAGCACCGGGATGGTGCCGGTGACGCCGACGGCGCAGGAGCTCGTGGCGGCCGGGGCGAGCTACGGGCCGCGCACGCTCGACGACGAGCCGTGGCGGATCGTGACCGCGGCGGTCGTGCACGCCGGCTGGGTACACCTCGTCGTGAACGTCCTCGCGATGGCCGTGATGGGGGTCGCGCTCGAGCGGCGCGCGGGTCGGGCTGCGACGGTCGTGGTGTTCGCGGGCCCGGCGGCGAGCACGATCACGAGCG
>JAIOII010001238.1 GCA_019912685.1 Kofleriaceae bacterium | reverse complement strand
AAGAGCTTGAGCGCCACCCGCCGGTCGAGCTCGGGATCGAACGCCGACCACACCTCGCCGCCGCCGCCCTTGCCGAGCCGCGCCAGCACGCGGTAGCGGCCGACGGTGACCGCCGCCGAAACGCCGAAGAGCGCCGACGCGGCCCGCGCGCGCGTGACCGCGTGCGCTACCGCATCGGCGCCCGGCCGAGCCTGGGCGAGGTCGAGGCTGTCCTCGCGGTCGGCCACTCCCCCGGAGCTTACGTCAGTACATGGCGTTCACGGCCGCGATGTCACCCGCCGAGAGCCCGCTGTTGCCGGTCAAGATCGTG
This sequence comes from Kofleriaceae bacterium, assembly GCA_019912685.1. Lineage (GTDB taxonomy): Bacteria > Myxococcota_A > Polyangia > Haliangiales > Haliangiaceae > UBA2376. Next base: position 2,820 of record JAIOII010001238.1, on the reverse strand, counting down.
CCCCGGGTGCGGACGTCGTAGGTGTCGTCCTCGCTCAGGTGCCAGGTGGCGCCGCGGCTCGCGCGACCGGTCTCGTACCAGGCGTAGGTGTGGTCGCCGTTCGCGATGTCGATGCCCTTGAGCTCGTCGCGGTCGGGGTCGAGCGGTGACGAGAACGAGTAGCGCGGCTGCTGCCCGGGGTTGTCCGACGTGCCCCAGCTGACGTACCCGTCGCTGTACCAGGCGTAGACGTGGTCCTCGTCCGAGATCCCGATGGCGAGGAGCTCGTTCGGCTGATAGCGGACGCCGGTGGCCTTGTAGGCCAGGTCGTAGTCGTACGGCGCGACGTGGGCGTCGAGGTCGGCGGTCGTGCCCACCGAGACCGTGCCGTCGACGTAGTACGTGTACACGCGGTCGTCCGACGCGATCCCGATGCCGCGGATGTCCGCGATGGTGCGGCCGGGCGGCAGGGTGAACGGATAGCGCGCGCGATACAGCTCGAGGTCGTAGCTGGTGCCGGCGGTGACCGTCCCGTCCTCCCACCACGTGTAGACGTGGTCGTCGGACGCGATCGCCATCTCGAGCACCTTCGGGATGTTCGCGCCGAGGGTGCCCTTCTTGACGAGCGTCGGTGAGTCGTTCTTGGTCCAGGCGTACGAGCTGTAGTGCATGAGCGAGTCGAAGTCGTAGGCGCCGTGATCGCTGAAGCCGTCGCACCACTTGTCGAAGTTGCCCGCCTTGCCGGACTGGACGTTGTCGAAGAACACGCGGACGTGGTTGTCGCGGTCGCAGCGGGCCTGCTCGTGCTTGAGCCCGATCGTGTGGCCCAGTTCGTGGATGGTGGTGTTGACGCTGCAGTTCCGCGGCAGGTTCACCTTCACGCTGGCGTACTCGACCGTCGACTGATCGTAGATCGTGCCGATCACGCGGCGGTACTCGCCGGCCTGGTTGGTGTAGAAGGTGTAGACGTCGTTGTTGCTCCAGAAGTCCACCCCCCGGATGGACGTGGACGTGACATCGACGTCGTCGATCGCGACGGCCACGTTGCCGAGGTTCAACGAGCTCCCCATGCTGCGCGTGCCGTCGTTGTACCAGGTGTGCACCGTGTCGCTGCCGCTGATGCCGATGCCGACGATCATGTAGCGCGTCTTGCCCGCGGGCAGCGCGTAGTTACCCTGCGGCGCCTGGTAGGCGTCGAGGTCGAAGCTGGTGCCGATCGAGACCTTGCCGTCGCTCCACCAGGTGTAGACGCGGTCCTGGCTGTTGATCGCCATCTCGACGATCTGGGCGGCGTAGTAGCCGGGCGGTAGCGAGAACTTGTAGACGGCCTTGTGCTCGTCGACCTGCGTCGGGGTGCCCGCGGTGACCGAGCCGTCCAGGTACCAGGTGTAGACCCAGTTGTTGGCCGCGATCGCGACGCCGACGATCTCGTCGACGTCCTTGCTGTCGGTGAGCCACACGTTCTGCTTGCCGCCGTTCTTGCCCACGTGGGCGTGACACGACGTGTCGGTGTCGAACTCGACCCAGCTGGTGTGCTCGCCTTCGACGTACGGCTCGAACTCGATCGAGGTCGCGCCTTCCCAGGCGGTCATCGCCTGCGAGATGCGCTGCGTGATGTTGGAGGGCACGTGAGGCAGGACGCGATACGGGATGACGCCGTTCGGCCACTTGTGCGCGGGATCGTCGACGCCGACGCCGAACAGCTGGCCCTGCACCGACGCGTCGCACAGCTCCGGCAGATCGGCTTCGTCGCCGAAGACCATGTCGTCCTGCATGACCTTGCCGTCGCGCACCTCGACGCGTCCGAGCTTGCCGCACGCGATGAGGCCGTCGCCGGCATCGCCCTCGTCGTGGACGTGGACGTAGTCGTGGTCGTGCTCGTCGCTGGGCGGCTCGCCGGGCGGTGCGTCGACACACGCGCTCAGCGACACGAGGCCGAGGGCGAGGAAGGCGGAAGGGACGTGAACGTGACGGGACATGACCTGCTCCTGATGCGCCGGTCGGGCGCGATGTGGGTTCTCAGGGGCAGTTGCCGGCGGGGCCGGGCCGTTACGGGTGCCCGACGCCGAACGTGCGGCGGAGGACCGCGATCGCGGCGTGGTTCTTCCCGCCGTACGCGTGCTTGTCGGGCAGGCCGAGGGCGGTCGAGAGCACGCGGTTGAACTGCGTGCCGTCGGTGAGGGCCTGCTTCTTGCGGAAGGCGTGCTCGGCGCGCAGGTGGCCGCGGTCGACCATCAGGCGGCGCAGCACCAGCTTCTCGTGCGTGCCGTCGAAGCTGTGCTCGGGCGGGATGCGGAAGGCCGCGTTCATCACCGCCGGATCCCAGAACAGATGGTGCACCTCGACGCCGAGCGACCAGGCGTAGAACGGCGCGAACTCGCCGCTCCACATGGTGCGCTCGATGAGCGACTGCAGATCGTCGACGCCGGTCACCTTCATGTAGAGCTCGTGGCGCAGCATCGATCCGAAGAGGAGGTCGGCGCCGTAGCCGGTGACCACGCGGCGCGCGCCGTCCGCGGCGGCGGCCCCGGCGAGGATCGCGAGCTGCGCGAGCGTCTCGCCGGTCAGGCCGTCGACGGTCTCGTTCTCGCGGACCGCGCGGTCGAAGTGCGCTCGCGCCTGCTCGGTCGTGGCGAAGACCTGCGCGTGGCGCAGGCCGAGGTGGCCGGCGAGCGCCGCGGCGTCGGCGTACTCGTCGCCGTGCTCGGTGCCGAGGGTGTACGTGCGCAGCGCCGGCTGGTGGCGGGCGAGGAGCGCGGTCGCGCTCGACGAGTCGATGCCGCCCGACAGGAACGCCGCCCAGTCGCCGCCGGCGCCGGCCATGACGTCAGCGGACGCGAC
>JAIOII010000126.1 GCA_019912685.1 Kofleriaceae bacterium | reverse complement strand
CGGCGCCGCCGTGCGGGCCCAGGCCGCGACCACGCCGCCGTCGGCGCCGATCACGATCGCGTGCGCCGAGGACATCGTCCCCGACGGGTTCATCGCCCTCGGCCCGGCGGTGACGTTCGGCCCGGTCGGCGCCGCGTCGGACCGGCCGTTCGAGATCACCCTCCCCTTCAAGGCGGCGCGCCTGCCCGAGGGCGGCCTGCGCCGTCACGCCCGCATCGTCGTCAAGCGCGCCGGCGGCGAGCCGTTCTTCGCGCCGGTCGCCAACCGCGACATCGTCGACGAGGATCGCTTCGCCTCGCGCTTCGGGTTCCGCGCGCACGAGCTCGCCACCTACCAGGTCGTCGCCCCCGCGGACGCCGGCGCCACCGAGATGCGCCGCTTCAACTACCGCGCGATCGTGGGCATCTCGATGGGCGGCAACGCGGCCCTCTCGATCGGGCTGCGCCACCGCGACCGCTTCGACTTCATCGGCGACCTCGTCGGCGAGCCCGGCCCGTCGATGAAGTACTCGCTCGCCATGTTCCGCGACTACATGTTCGGCGGCTTCTGCACGGCGTCACCCGATGACGGCGGCGACGTCGGCGAGCTCTGCCCCGCCGATCAGCGGCCGCCCGCGACCGACCAGTTCGAGCTGTCGTCGGACTTCGAGCACATGCTCTACCAGGAGGGCGAAGGCGTCGGCCTCACGCTGCGCCGCAACCTCTACCTGAAGGCGTCGCGCGATCTGTCGCGCGCGCTGTCGAACCCGGCGCTCTACAACCCCGATCCCGCCGCGAACGGCTACGCGCCGCCCGGCGTCGACGCCGCGTACCTCGCGCGCGACGCCGCCGACCGCTGCGCCAACCCGATCGTGCTCCGCGACTTCTACGATCAGGAGTTCAACCCGACGGGCGCCACGCCGGTCATCACGTTCTGCGACGGCGGCGACAGCACGGCGATGGGCCTCGGCGTGTTCGACCCGGCGATGCCGCAGCAGAACCCGGCCGAGATCTTGCTGGCGGTCGATGTCAACGACAACGGGCGCCGCGACCGCGGCGAGCCGATCATCACCAACGCGTTCGAGCCGTTCGCGGACGTCGGCACCGACGGCGTCGCGTCGGCGCAGGAGCCCGGCTACGACGCGGTGACCAACCCCGACCCGAACGGCGACGACTACCACGCGCTGCGCAACCCGCTCGGCACCGAGCGCGACAACGACCGGCAGGCGGGCGAGCCGTACGAGGACGTCGGGCTCGACGGCATCGCGGGGACGTGCCAGTGGGGTCAGACGCCGCCGAGCGGCGTGAGCGCCTGCTACGACTTCGGCGAGGGCGACGGCGCGTGGACGCTCTCGCCGAACGTCGAGCGCTGGTACACGCACGACATCAGCAAGATGCTGAGCGCGCTCGACGCGACCGAGCTGCGCCGCGTCGGCATCTGGTCCGACGCCGGCATCCGCGACTTCCTGAACGCGAGCGTCTCGGCCAACGCCGGCATGGGCTCGCTGACGGCGCAGTACCAGCTCGCGGCCGGCATCTACGACGGCTTCGACAAGCTCGGCGGGCTGCCCGAGGCCAGCTACGACTTCACGTTCGTGCCGTTCGAGGACATGCCCGACAACGTGCACCTGCGCTACGGCAACCCCGACGCGAGCGAGCGCGACATCCTGAACGGCGACGGCCGCCACGTCGGTACCGCGCCGCAGATCATCAACCGCGTCTCGACGGCGTTCGCGTGGCTCAACCGCAAGTGGCCGAACGGCGACCGCGAGCCGGTGCAGAGCTCCGGGCAGATCCTGAAGATGCAGATGTTCACGCCGCCGACCACGGGGCGGCCCACGCCGTACGCGCTCTTCCTGCCGCCGGGCTACGACCTGCCGGAGAACGCGGCGCGGCGCTATCCGGTCGTCTACTTCCTGCACGGCTACGGGCAGGAGCCCGACGACCTCGTCGTCCTGTCGGCGGTGTTCGAGACGTACATGCTCGACTCCGGCACGCTGACCGAGGACCAGAAGTTCCAGAAGTTCATCATCGTGTACGTCGACGGCCGCTGCCGGCCCAACGTCGACGGCGTGCCGGTGCCGGCGGGCGGCGACCTCTGCGAGGGCGGCACGTTCTACATGGACGCGAAGGCCGGCGGGTACGCGCGCATGGAGACGAACCTGCTCGAGCTCATGGACTACATCGACGCGCAGTACCGCACGCGCGCGCCGGAGATGGTCGAGGTCGTGAAGTAAGCTGCGGAGGTTGCGGGCACCGCGCGCTGCGATCGTCGGCCTGTGCGTCGTGGGGGCTGCCCACGCGGAGCCCGGGGAGACGCCCGGGGAGACGCCCGGGGAGACCATCGTCGTCGAGGACGAGGCGCCGGAGCAGGAACCGGGGCGCGCCGCGACGACGGTGAGCCGCGCCGATCTCGACGAGCGCCTGCCGCGCTCGGCGCCGGACGCGCTGCGCTGGGAGCCGGGCGTGTACGTGCAGCAGACGGCGGCGGCGCAGGGCTCGGCGTTCGTGCGCGGCCGCACCGGCCAGCAGACGGTGCTCTCGTTCGACGGCGTGCGGCTCAACAACGCGACGTGGCGCCAGGGGCCGAACCAGTACTTCTTCACGATCGACACGCGCACGCTCGCCGCGATCGACGTCGTGCGCGGCAGCGCGTCGACACGCTGGGGCTCGGACG
>JAIOII010000125.1 GCA_019912685.1 Kofleriaceae bacterium | reverse complement strand
GGTCACGCGCGGGATGCGCGAAGTCGAGCGGCGCCTCGGGGTTGTCGTCCGCCTCGGCCGCCCGCTGCGCGAGCTCGTGGAGGTCGGACGCCTCGGCCGTGCCGTCGCGCGGGTGCTCCGGGCGGAGCGCCTCGTTCCACGGGATGCGGGCCTCGTCGGAGAACGGGCCGGACTCGAACGTGTCGTCCGACGCGAGGGCCGCGTCGGGATCTGGCTTCTTGCGCGGCATGAGATCGGTAGACCACATCGCCGCCCGATCGGCACGTCGCCACCGAATCACGAGGTGCGGCGAGCGGTTGCATCTCGCTCAGCGATCGGGTCCGCGACCGCAGGTCGGGCAGATCCCATCCCCGTGGTCGTCCGCGCGGGCCTTCTCCTTGCGGTTGATCTCCTCGATGAAGCCGCTGGAGAGGATGCCGACGGGCAACGCGAGCGCGCAGATGCCGAGGAAGCCGACGAAGCCGCCGAGGACCTTCCCGAGCGGGGTCGCGGGGACCATGTCCCCGTAGCCGATCGTCGTGATCGTGACGATCGCCCACCACATCGTCCGCGGGATGCTCGTGAACTGGGTGTCGGGCTCGCGATGCTCGACCATGTACATGGCTCCGGCCGACAGCAGCATCGCGGCGCCCACCACCGCGATGGTGACGCCGATCTCGACGCGCTTCGACTGGAGCACGCGGGCCAGGGTCGCGAAGGCATCCGAGACGCCGCGCGAGCGCAGGAGGCGGAAGACGCGCAGGAGGCGGAGGATGCGCAGGTAGCGGAAGTCGAGGGTCTGCGGCGCGACCAGGGTGACGTAGAAGGGCGCGATCGATGCCATGTCGACGAGCGCCATCGGCGTGAACATCATGCGCACCCAGCCGAAGGTGCCGCCGAACCTCGGGTCCTCGCGGCTCGCCCACAGGCGCAGGAGGTACTCGACCGTGAACACGCCGACCGAGATGATCTCGAAGGTCCGGAAGAACTCGGGCGCGCGGGCCGCGATCTCCGCGTCGGTCTCCAGCACGTTGGCGCTGACGTTCGCGGCGATGAGGACGAGCAGCGCCAGGCTGATCGCGCGTCCCACGCGGTCGTCGGGCCTGGGGTCGTTCAGGATCTCGTAGATCCGACGCCGCATGCTGCGGCGACTACGCCACGCCGGATGGTGGCGGGCAACTATTCAGCGGACGCGCCCGGCCGTCGGGTAGACTGCGCCCGTGATGACGGAGCAGGGTGGGCCTATCGAGAGGCTGGAAGCCGAGAACGCGCGGCTGCGCGCAGCGCTGCAGGTGTCCGAGGGCGAGCGGCGGGCGCTGCTGCGGTTCCTCGACACGTCGGCGCTCGCCATCACGATCTTCCGCCGCGACGGGACCATCCTGCTCGTCAACCGGCTCGCCGCGCGCAACCTCGGCGGGGTTCCGGCGCAGTTCGAGGGCGAGAACCTCTACGCGATGTTCCCGGAGCTCGCCGACCAGACGCGCGCCCGGATCGAGCAGGCGCTCGACCGCAGCGCGCCGCTGGTGGTGCAGACGCGCGCGAAGCTCCTCGCGGGCGAGCGCTGGTTCCAGTCGACCTACAACCCGGTGTTCGACGGCGACACCCCCGTCGCGGTGCAGGTCGTCTCCGAGGACATCACGGAGCTCAAGCGCGTCGAGCACATGCTCGAGGCGACCGAGGGACGCCTGGCGAGCGTGCTCGAGCACGCGCCGCACTTCATCGGCGTCCTCGATCTCGACGGCGTCATCCGCTTCATCAACCGCGCGCCCGACGCGTTGCCGATCGAGCGCGTGATCGGGATGAAGGTCACCGAGCTCCTCCCGGGGACGTACGCCGCGCGCGTGCAGGCGGGAATGGACGCCGTGCGCACGAGCGCGCAGGCGTGCCTGTTCGAGCTGGCGGAGCTGTTCGGCCGCCACTGGGAGATCCGGCTGGCGCCGATCTTCCGCCACGGGGAGGTCCATCAGATCGTGGCCTTCGTCCTCGACGTCACCGATCGGCAGCGCGCCTCCGAGCGCGAGCGCGAGCTCGAGGCGCAGGTGCAGCACGCGCAGAAGCTCGAGAGCCTCGGCGTCCTGGCCGGCGGCATCGCCCACGACTTCAACAACCTGCTGGTCGGCATCCTGTGCAACGCGCAGCTCGCGCAGCGCCGCGCGGGCACCGGAGGTCGGGACGACTGCCTGCGTGACATCGTCACCGCCGCCCAGCGCGCCGCCGAGCTGTGCCGGCAGATGCTGGCGTATGCGGGGCGTGGCCAGCTCGCGCTCGCGAGCGTCGATCTCTCGGCGCTCGCGGCCGAGATCCTCGACCTCGTGCGGGCGACGCTGTCGAAGCGCGCGCGCGTGATCAGCGAATGCCCGGCCGGACTGCCGCTGATCGAGGGCGACGCGACGCAGCTCCGTCAGGTCGTGATGAACCTCCTGACCAACGCCTCCGACGCCCTCGACGGCAACGACGGCGTCATCCTGCTGTCGTGCGGCACGACGCCCGAGGGCGTGTACGTCGAGGTCAAGGACACGGGCGCCGGCATGGACGCCGAGACCCAGCGCTGCATGTTCGATCCGTTCTTCACCACCAAGCCGCGCGGCAGCGGCCTCGGCCTGAGCGCCGTCCTCGGGATCGTGCGCCGGCATCGCGGCGAGATCCACGTCGACAGCGAGCCGGGCCGCGGGACGACGGTGCGCATCGTGCTGCCGGTCGTCATCGGACAGGTCGAGGAGCATCCCGCGCCGGCGGTCGCGGTCCCGGCGGCGACCGGGCGCACGATCCTGGTGGTCGACGACGAGCCGATCGTGCGCCGGCTGGCGCGGAACGCCCTCGAGGACGCCGGCCATCGCGTGGTCGTCGCGGCCGACGGCGTCGAGGCGCTCGAGCGCTACGCCGAGGATCCGTCGGCGATCGATGCCGTGCTCCTCGACCTCACCATGCCGCGGATGGACGGCCGGCAGACGCTCACGCACCTGCGCGCGCGCGACCGCGATCTGCCGGTCGTGCTCGCGAGCGGCCTCGATCCCGGCGCGGGCGATCGCGCTGCCTGGGACACCGACGCGGCCACCCAGTTCCTCGCCAAGCCGTACCACGTCGACGAGCTGCTCGCGGCGATGGACCGGGCGCTCACGGCGCGCTCGCGCGCCTGACGCGCGCAGCGAGGGGCCGCCTACTCGTCGATCGACACGCCCACGATGAGCTGTTCGCCCACGCTCTGCAGGTAGAGCGTCCACGAGCCGCCGACGTTGTCCGAGCCGAGCTCGGTCTCCATCATCCGGCGCCCGTCGACGATGACCGCGAGCGTGCCGTCGTCGACCTCGAGGTAGTCGCTGATCGTGTTCGCCGGCACCGCACCGAACTCGGTCGCGCCGAAGGTGACGGTGTGCGGGGCGCCGGTCTCGTTGGCGACCGACACGAGCTTGGGCGGATCGCTGTCGTCATCGGTGCAGGCGGCGCCGCCGAGGGCGGTGGCGAGGAGGAGGGGCAGGAGCTGGAAGCGAGGGAGGTTGCGCATGGTCGTCGCCAGTGCACGCGCCGCACCACGCCGCGCCAACCGACGTCCGCGGCGGCGATCAGGCACTTGCGCAAGCGGCCGCGCCCGGTTGCCGCCGCCTGCCGTCAACCGGCGGTCA
>JAIOII010001237.1 GCA_019912685.1 Kofleriaceae bacterium | reverse complement strand
GGCGATTCGTGCGAGTCGTGCGGGCGCGCGACGCTGGTCGCCAGCAGCGCCGCGTGGAGCGGCGCACGGTCCACCCCCTCGGTCGCGTCACCGGCGGTCGGCTCGGCGCGATGCGGATCGACGACGTACGTGGCCTCGGGGCGCCCCGGCGAGAACTCGACCCGCTCGCCCGGACCGATCTCGTCGGGGTCCATCCACTGCGCGGCCGACGCGTCCAGGCGGATCTCGCCGGGGATCGCGGTCGCGGTGAGGCGGTGCGCCCGCACCATCGGCTCGCCGAGCGCGGAGTACTCGACGCGGCGCTCCGAGCCGAAGGTGCCGACCACCGACGGCCCCGCCGTGATGCCGATCGCCATGCGCAGCCGGACCGGGTGCCCTTCGTGCTCCCACTGGAGGAGGAGCACGTTGCACGAGCGCTGCATGTCGCGCGCCATGGCGACGGCGCGCCGCACCGACTCGGCGACGTCCTCCTCGGCCAGGCTCCCGAAGAGCACCGTCAGGCGAGGGCCGACGAAGCGCTCGATCACGCCGCCGTGATCGAACGCGATGCGCGACATGGCCGACACGAACGAGTTGACGAGGGCGGCGACCTCGTCGGTCTTCAGCCCGGCGAGGGTCTCGAGGAAGCCGACCGGCGAGGCGCACAGGACCGCGACCTGGCGGTGGCCGTGGGCGAGCGCGTCACCGGCGTCGCTCGCCAGCACCTGCTCGCTGAGCTCGGGCGGCAGGTAGCGCCCGAGGGTCTCCGCGCGGCGGATGCGATCGACCTGCGCGTCGACCTCGCTGCGCAAGGTCGCGTTCAGCCGCTCGAGCTCGTCGCGCGCGCGGCGCTCGGAGCGCTTGAGGCGCGTGCGCGCGGTGATCCCGACCATCGCCAGGGAGTAGAACGACAGGAGGTAGAACCCGGGGAGGCCGAGCTCGGCCACCGTCACGTCGCCGCGGACGAGCGCGGTCACGGCCATCGCGCCCGTGAACAGGAGGGTCACCGCCGTGAACTCGATCGCCGAGAACAGGAGCAGCGCGTACGCGCCCGCCAGCACCCCGTAGATCGCGTCCCGATGCTGTGAGTGGAGCCCGCCGCTCTGCCCGATCGCGCGCGCGACGTACCAGCCGAGCACGGCGAACATGAGGACGCTGAGCGTGGCGACGAGCGCCCGCGAGCCGCCGAGGACGCACGTGGCCCAGACCACGAGGAACGTGCTCGCCATGATCGCGGTGCCGGTCACGTCCTTGGGGAACTCGGGCGTGATGAACGCGGCCACCTCCGACGCGACCACGAGCACGAACGCCACCGCGACCGTGTTGCGCACCATGGTCACGAAGCGCTCGGTGTCGAGGTCGCGGGCGACGCCGTGGGCCAGGCGCCGGAACAGGTTGTCGGATGGCTGAGGCAGAGGCGACATCACCTTGGCATCAAGTTCGCCCCGGATCATACGCGAGCGCGATTCACGACGTGCGTCGCGCGCGCGCAACCTGGATGCTCGGGGCGACATCGAACCAGGTGCACCATGATCGACAGCATCGGCATCGACGCGATCACGTTCAGCCTCCCGCGCAGCTACGTCGACCTCGACGATCTCGCGGTCGCACGCGGGGTCGCCGCGGACAAGTACCGGCTCGGGCTCGGCGTCTCGCAGATGGCGATCGCCGCCGGCGACGAGGATCCGGTCGCGCTCGCGGCGGCCGCGGGGAGCCGGCTCCTGGTGAGGAGCGGCCGCGACGCCGCGGAGATCGGCTTCTGCGCGGTGGGCACGGAGACCGCCGTCGATCACTCGAAGCCAGTGTCGTCGTACGTGCACGGCCTGCTCGGGCTGCCCAGCCGGTGCCGCGTGTTCGAGACCAAGCACGCGTGCTTCGGCGCGACCGCGGCGCTCCTCTCGGCGACCGAGTGGATCGCGTCGGGCGCGGCGCGCGGGCGGTCGGCGCTCATCATCGCGAGCGACATCGCGCGCTACGAGGTCGGCAGCCCCGGCGAGCCGACGCAGGGCGCCGGCGCGGTCGCGATGCTGGTGTCGGCGCGGCCGCGGCTCGTCGAGCTGGAGGTGGGCCGGAGCGGCTCGTTCGCGCGCGACGTCCACGACTTCTGGCGCCCGCTGCACCGGAAGGACGCGCTCGTCGACGGCAAGTTCTCGGTGCAGTGTTACCTCGACGCGCTCGACCACGCGTACCGCGACTGGAAGGAGCAGTTCGGCGGCGGCGACGCGCTGGCGCGCACCTGCTACCACGTGCCGTACGGCAAGATGGCGCACAAGGCGCATCGCCGGCGCTGCGAGGTCGACGGGCTCGACGAGGCCGCGGCCGATCGCGACTTCGAGGTGAGCGTCGCGCCCTCGCTGCGCTTCTCGGCGCAGGTCGGCAACATCTACGCGGGCTCGCTCTACCTGGCGCTCGCCTCGCTCCTCCACGCCGAGGCGGCCGCGCTCGAGGGCCGCCGCATCGGGCTCTTCAGCTACGGCTCGGGCTGCGCCGCCGAGTTCTTCGCCGGCCGCGTCGCCGACGGCGCCGCGGCGGTGGTCGCGAGCCTCGAC
>JAIOII010001236.1 GCA_019912685.1 Kofleriaceae bacterium | reverse complement strand
GCTGGGCGTCGGCGTCGTCGTGGAGCGCGAGGCGCGCGGCGGCGGCGGCGGCGGTCGCCATCGCGGTCGCCTTGATGAAGTCGCGGCGGTCCATCACGCGTCCTCCCCGAAGTCGATCGCGACGACGTCGACGCGCAGGACGCCCTCGTGATCGCCGAGCGCGTCGCAGAGCGCGGCGCCCTCGGCGGCCGTGGCGGATTCAGCGACGACGGGCAGGCGATCCTGGACGGGCTCGCCGAGCTCGAGCCGCGGATCGGCGGCGAGGCGCGCGAGCGCGCGGAGTCGTTCCATGGGCTGCGGGGTCAGCGTGAGCACCAGTGCGCTGGTCACCATCGCGCGGCTTCCTCAGCAAGCAGCGGGCCATGCCGCGCAAGACGATGGCGCGCGGGCTGCAAAGCCTGCGGCGGTGCATTTGCTCCCAGTCCTCGTGTCGATCGCGGCGCTCGCCGCGTGCGGCCGCGATCAACCGCAGCGACTCCGGCCGCCGCCCGGCGCCGCCACCGGCTCCGTCGTGATCCATCAGCCGGCGCGGCTGACGAGCATCGCGACGGGCGAGTCGGACGCGCTGGGCCGGCCCGAGCGCGTCGCCTGCGTCACGTGCCACACGCTGCGGACGCCGGCGCAGCTCCCGACGACGGTCGACGAGCTCGACGAGTTCCACCAGGGCCTGCGCTTCGCGCACGGCGAGCTGAGCTGCGCGTCGTGCCACGTCGCGGGTGATCAACGTTCGCTGCGGCTCGCCGACGGCAGCGCGGTGGACATGCGCGACGCGATGACGCTGTGCCGGCAGTGCCACGGCCCGCAGTTCCGCGACTACGAGCACGGTTCGCACGGCGGGATGACCGGGCACTGGGATCTGTCGGCCGGCGACCGGATGCGCAATCACTGCGTCGACTGCCACGACCCGCACGTGCCCGCGTTCCAGCCGACCTTGCCGGTGCTGCCGCCGCGCGACCACGGCCTCACCCGAGACGGAAACAAGAGGAATCACTGATGTCTGGACCCACTCGACGTGTCGCGCTCAAGGTCGTCGGCGGAACGCTCGGCGCCGGCGCCTTCGCGTACGCCGGGCAACCGGTGGCGCAATGGGCCGCAGGAATTTCGCTCGACGAGGTGTTGCGCCGTCATTACAAGGAGTTGACCCCCGACGAAATTGCGCAACTCCTGCGCCGTCTCGAGGCCGAAACGAAAGAAGAGCACGGCGTCGATGTCCAGATCGAGGACCTCCCGGCGCAGGAAGGCGTGTCGTTCGCCTACGCGCTGAACCTCAGCGTGTGCATCGGCTGCCGCAAGTGCGCCGAGGCCTGCCACCACGAGAACAACCACGACCGGCGGACCAACAACTCGTACATCCGCGTGCTCGAGATGGACCAGGGGTCGTTCGATCTCGAGCGCGGGACCGCCGACTACGACCACGCGGTGCCCGCGCCCGGCAAGTACTACATGCCGGTGCAGTGTCACCAGTGCGACGACGCGCCGTGCGTGAAGGTGTGTCCGGTCGAGGCGACGTGGAAGGAGAAGGACGGGATCGTGGTGGTCGACTACGACTGGTGCATCGGCTGTCGCTACTGCGAGGCGGCGTGTCCGTACCACGCGCGCCGCTTCAACTGGCAGAAGCCGGAGATCCCGGCGGAGGAGATCAACCCGCTGCAGGGCCTCCTGTCGAACCGCATCCGGCCGCAGGGCGTGGTCGAGAAGTGCACCTTCTGTCTGCACCGGACGCGCAAGGGCTTGTTGCCGGCATGCCTCGAGGCGTGTCCGACGGGGGCGCGCGTGTTCGGGAACCTGCTCGATCCGAAGAGCCCGATCCGCTGGGTGCTCGAGCACAAGCGGGTCTACATCCTCAAGGAAGAGCTCGGGACGCGCCCGCGGTTCTTCTACTTCTTCGACGAGTGAGGGAGCGCATGCCGAACACCACGTCGCTCTCGTACTTCCGCTTCCTGCGCATGGTCGTCGTGCGTGCCTTCTCGGGCACGTGGCGCTTCTACGCGTGGATGACCGTGCTCACCGCGATCGCGCTCGTCGGGCTGAACGCGTGGGGGCATCAGCTGCTCAACGGCATGCGCGTGACCGATCTGTCGGACCACGTGTCGTGGGGGCTCTACATCGCGAACTTCACGTTCGGCGTCGGGCTGGCGGCCGGTGCGGTGATGATGGTCATCCCGGCGTACCTCTACGACGACCACGACATGCACGACGTCGTGATCATCGGCGAGCTGCTCGCGATCGCGGCGATCGTCGTGTGCCTCGGCTTCATCGTGGTCGACATGGGCCGGCCCGATCGCATGTGGCACATCGTGCCGGGCATCGGCCGCTTCCACTGGCCGGTGTCGATGCTGACGTGGGACGTGGTCGTCTTGAACGGCTACCTGCTCTTGAACCTGCACATCGCCGGGTACCTCATGTACCAGCGGTACCTGGGGCGGCCGCCGCGCAAGCGCTGGTACCTGCCGTTCGTGTTCCTGTCGATCTTCTGGGCGATCTCGATCCACACCGTGACGGCGTTCCTCTACCAGGGGCTCGGCGGGCGGCCGTTCTGGAACTCGGCCTTGCTGGCGCCGCGCTTCCTGGCGACGGCGTTCATCAGCGGGCCGGCGTTCGTGATCATCCTGCTCGAGGTGGTGCGGTGGAGCGGGCGGCTGACGTTCGGCGACGGGCCGATGCGGACGCTGGCGCGCATCATGCGCGTGACGGTGCCGCTCAACCTGTTCATGCTGATGTCGGAGCTGTTCACCGCGCTCTACACCGGCGGCTCGCACGCGACGGCGGTGACGTACCTGTTCTTCGGCAGCCACGGCAAGCACGCGCTCGTGCCGTACATCTGGACGGCGGTCGCGCTGAACGTGGCGTCGGCGGTGCTCCTGTACTTGCCGCGCACGCGCGTCGACAAGCGCTGGCTGCTGGCGGCGTGCGGATGCGCGTTCGCCGGCGTGTACCTGGAGAAGGGCATGGGCCTCATCATCCCGGGCTTCGTGCCGTCGACCTTGCACGAGACGGTCGAGTACGTGCCGACGGTGACCGAGTGGAAGGTGACGGCGGGGATCTGGGCGCTCGGGCTGCTCGTGCTGACGGTCGCGATCAAGGTCGGCCTGGCGGTGTGGACGGGGCGCGTGCGCGACCCGTCGGCGCCCGCGGCTACGGCCGAGGCGCCCGCGCACGCGAAGGCGGCAGGCGCGTAGCGGCGCGGCGCTCGAGTCGGAGGAGCACGGCGCCGAGGACGAGGAGCGCGGGGCCGGCGAGCGTGACGACGAGCGCGGCGTCGCGCGTCGGCGTGACGATCCACGAGGCGGCGACGGTGGCGCCGCAGCGATGGCTGATGGTCATGGTCAGCTCGATCCATTCGGCGAAGGCGGCGGGGAGCGCGAGGAGGAGCCACGCCGCCGCGATCGGCGGCGTGTGGTCTCGCCGGCGGAGCGCCACGAACGAACCGGAGAGGGCGACGAGCGCGATGGCCAGCGTCGCGGCGTTGCCGGCGTGGGCATGTTCGATGTGGGACGGGTTGCAGTGGAAGACGATGTCGTAGGCGTCGATCGGCCACACGACGAAGAGCCACGCGCCCGACGCGAGCACGATCCACCAGGCGCCGCGCAGGACGCTCCGTCTGGCTCCCGTGAGCTCCATGCTCGTGGGATGACGCGAGCTCGTCGGACGTTTCACC
>JAIOII010001235.1 GCA_019912685.1 Kofleriaceae bacterium | reverse complement strand
GCGCAGCGCCGCGACGACGGCGCCGCCCAGGCCACCGGCGGCGCCGGTGACGACGACGTGACGATCGGTGAAGTCAGTCAGCGGGGACGAAGCCAATGGGAGGGAAGTTCTCGCACGCGGCCTGGAACGAGTCCAGCGCCTGCATGAGCGCGCCCTGCAGGTTGCCGGCGCAGATGTCGCCGAACACGACGTTCTGCGGCGACGCCTGCTGGAACTGCTTCAGCCGCACGCCCTCGACGGCGTCGCCGAAGCTGGACGTGCACGCCGTCTGTCCGGCGATCACGGCCGCGGCCCAGCGACCACGCTCGCCCTTCACCTGATCGAGCGGCATGAGGAAGTCGGCGGCCGCCGGGATGCCGGGCGTGCCCACGCAGCCCTCGAGGCTCGAGATGTTGATGCCGCTCGCCTGGCGGAAGCTGCAGTCGTCCTCGTCGGTGAGGATGACGATGCCGAGGAGCGCGTCGTCGCGGAGGAAGCCGGGGTTGGTGCCCGGCTGGATCGCGAGCTCCATCGCGCGGAGCTGCATCTCGAGGCCAGGGCCGCTCGTGCCGACCGCCGCGGCCTGCGCGAACGTCTGCGCCATGTTCGGATCCGTGCGCTCGAGCCACGGGCGCGTCATGCCCGACACCGTGCGGAAGCGTCCGTCCATGCCGCTCTGGTTGAACGGGATGCTCATCGAGAACGGCGGCGGCAGCGTCTGCACGCCGCTCGCGGTCACGCCCGTCGTGGTGACCGCGGCGCGGTAGTCGAGCATCTCGCCCGTCGAGATCGTGTAGCTGTTGAGCAGGTTGGCGAACATCGGGAAGTTGGTCCCGAGGTTCGTCTGCTCCTCGCCCATCGAGCCCGAGTCGTCGACGACGAAGATGAGGTCCATCTTGCGGCACTCGCCGGTGACCTCCTCGCCGCCGCCGCCGTCGCCGCCGGTGTGCTGACCGGCGTCGATGTCCGTGCCGTCGTCGTCGCCGTCGTCATCGCCTCCCGACATGCTGGGGCCGCAGGCGGCCGCGCCGAGGATGGTGACGGCGAACAGGTATGCAGAACGTCGCATGGTCCCTCCGAACGAGCTGAATTGTCCGCCGCGGTCACGCTTCCCCTCGTCCCGCAGCGCCGTGCAACATATCACCGGCCCCTCGGCCCACCGGAACCAACATCATCTGTCCGCCCGTCAAGTCGTGGTCAGTGGCCCTGCACTATAGTTCGCGTTCTCCCGTGGTACACGACGGGGGTGAAGCGCGCGAAGGACCAAGGGTTCCGCCAGCCTGCCGAGTGGGCGCCGCACGACGCGGTGTGGACGGCGTGGCCACACATCGCCGAGGAGTGGGCCGAGGGGCTGGACGGACCACGCGCGTCGCTCGCGAAGATGATCGCGGGCATCGTGGCGCTCGACGGGGCGGGCATCCCGCGCGGCGAGCGGGTGGAGCTCCTCGTCACCGACGCCGCGGCCGAGGCGTCGGCGCGCGCGCTCGTCGGCGAGGCGGCGGCGGGCGTGCGCTTCCACCAGGCGCACTACGGTGACGTCTGGCTGCGCGACACCGCGCCGGTGTTCCTCGTCGACGAGGCCGGCGGGCTGACGGCCGCGTGCTTCGACTTCAACGGCTGGGGCGGGAAGTACGTGATGCCCGGCGACACGCACGTGGCGGCGTGGGTCGCGGGCGCGGCCGGCGCGCCGGCGTGGCCGCAGGGCTTCATCCTCGAGGGCGGCGCGATCGAGGTCGACGGCGAGGGCACGATCCTGACGACGCGGCAGTGCCTGCTCGGCGGCAACCGCAACCCGGGCGTCGGCGAGGCGGCGATGACCGAGCTCCTGTGCGCGTCGCTCGGCGCGGAGCGCGTGATCTGGCTCGACCGCGGCCTCGCCAACGATCACACCGACGGTCACATCGACACGCTCGCGCGCTTCGTCGCGCCCGGCGTGGTCGCGGCGATGGCGCCCGCGGCCGGCGATCCCAACACGGAGGCGCTCGAGGGCATCATCGCGGACCTCCGCGCCGCCCGCGACGCGCGCGGCCGCCGGCTCGAGGTGGTGACGGTGCCGTCGCCGGGCACGGTGCGGGACGAGCAGAAGGCGCTCATGCCGGCGAGCTACATGAACTTCTACATCGGCAACCGCGCGGTGATCGTGCCGACGTACCGCGCGGCCACCGACGACGCCGCGGTCGCGGCGATCGCGGCGATGTTCCCGGGCCGCGAGGCCGTGGGGGTCGATTGTCATCCCGTGCTCGTCGGCGGCGGCGGCTTCCACTGCACGACGCAGCAGCAGCCCTCACGGAGGAAGTCATGAAGCCCGCCACCGTCACCGTCGCCGCGCTGCAGGCCGCGCTCACCGACGACACCGCCACCAACGTCGCGCGCGTCGAGGCGCTCGTCCGCGAGGCCGCGGCGGCCGGCGCGCAGATCATCCTGCCTTCGGAGCTGTTCGAGGGCCACTACTTCTGCCGCGCGCAGCGCGAGGAGGACTTCCGGCGCGCTCGTCCGGTTTCCGGACACCCGACGATCGCGCGGCTCGCCGCGCTCGCCGCCGAGCTCGGCGTCGTCATCCCGGTGTCGTTCTTCGAGCAGGACGGGCCCGAGACCTACAACTCGATCGTCGTGCTCGACGCCGACGGCCAGAACCTCGGCACGTACCGCAAGAGCCACATCCCGGACGGGCCCGGCTACCAGGAGAAGTTCTTCTTCAAGCCGGGCAACACCGGCTTCAAGGCGTGGGCGACGCGCCACGCGACGATCGGGGTCGGCATCTGCTGGGACCAGTGGTTCCCCGAGGCGGCGCGCGCGATGACGCTCGCCGGCGCCGACCTCCTCTTCTATCCGACCGCGATCGGCAGCGAGCCGGAGGAGCCCGACTTCGACAGCAAGGACGCGTGGCAGCGCGTGATGATCGGTCACGCCGTGGCCAACCAGGTCGGCCTGATCGCGGCCAACCGCACCGGCACCGAGGGCGACGGCGCGGGCGCGATCACCTTCTACGGCAGCTCGTTCATCTGCGACCACCGCGGCGAGAAGCTCGCCGAGCTGGATCGCACGTCGGACGGCTTCATCACCGCGACCTTCGATCTCGACCAGCTCCATCGCGCGCGCGCCAGCATGGGGTTCTTCCGCGATCGCCGGCCCGAGCTGTACGGCCCGCTCGCGCGCTGACGCCCGCTCGCGCACGGCCGGTCGTACGCTACGATCGGGGGATGCATCTCCTCGTGCGCGCAGTCATCTCGGGCTTCGGTTTCACCCTCGGTGCCGCCCTGTTCCGGAAGGTCTCGAAGCAGCTCGGCCTCGAGGATCCGCTGTGGGTCGGCCTCGCCGTGCCGGCGACGCAACCCGCGCCGCCGGCGCCGCCGGAAGGCGAGCCGACGAGCTGACCTTTCCCGATCGCCGTTCGACCAGTCGAACAGAGTGTCTGACGGCGCGAGGTAGCGTGCGGTCGTCCGGCCCGCTAGGAAAGAGCGCATGGCGCTCTCGCCGCTCTGGACCACGGTGCCCGCCGCCGTCGCGCTCGGCGCGGCGGTCACGCGCTGGCTGGTCCAGGGCTCGGGCAACGTCTACACCGCGACGACGAAGCGCTTCTACGTCCCCGATCCAGACCTCGGCTGGCGCGTCGCCGCCGGCGGGCCGTTCTGGATCGGGCTCGAGCTCGTCGCGCTGATCGGGGCGGTCGCGGTCGCGGTCGCCGCCGGCGCGGTCCTCGTGCGGCGGTGGGAGCGGCGGCGCCGTCCGGTGAGGTGGGCGCGCGCCGGGCTGTGGCTCGTCGCCGCGATCACCC
>JAIOII010001234.1 GCA_019912685.1 Kofleriaceae bacterium | reverse complement strand
GCCACGCCCAGTGGCGCGCGACCCAGCGCTCGACGGCGTTCCAGGTCTCGCGCAGCGAGCGCGCGCCGCCCTTGAAGCGCTTGCCGACGCCGCGGAACAGCTCGAGCTGCTGGTAGAGGTCGTAGTCGATCACCCACTTGTTCCACTGGAAGCGCAGCGTATCGAGCCAGCGCCCGAAGCTCGCGCGCCAGCCCGCGTCGCCACGGCCGAGGCGATCGACCTCGCCCGGCGGCGTCGCGTCGAACGTCACCCAGCCTTCGCCGGGGAACCAGACCTCGGTCCACGCGTGGGCGTCGCCGGCGCGCACCGCGATGTAGCCGTCGTACTCGTTCCACTCGCCGCCGAGGAACCCGACGGTGTTGCGGGTCGGGACGCCGACGACGCGCGCCATGATCGCCAGCGCCGACGCGAAGTACTCGCAGTGGCCGGCCTTCCAGTCGAAGAGGAAGAAGTCGATCGGCTCCTGGCCGCGCGGGTCGCGCTGATCGAGCGTGTACGCGTGGTTCGCGACGAGCCAGTCGCGGATGCGGACGACCTTGTCGTAGTTCGTGACCGCGCCGGCCGTGATCTCGAGCGCCTTCCGCCGGGTCCGGTCCGTGATCTCCGGCGGCACCTGCAGGTACACCGAGTAGCCGCGCGGCAGCTCGTCGGCGTGCGCGTCGCGCAGCGCCTGGGGATCGATCGAGCCGGGCAGCGGGACCTCCGACCACGCGGTGTAGTGGAGCGGTCCATCGTGGCGGAGGCGGACCTCGTCGTTCTGCTCGCGCTGCGGGCGGCCGCGGCGCAGCGGCATGTCGACCTCGAAGGCGACGGGGCTCGCCGCGGCGATGAGCTGGTCGTAGCCGAGCGGCTCGAGCCAGATCTCCTGCTTCATCGCGGCCTCGCGCCGGACGCGGAGCTCTTCGCGGTTCGGGCTCTCGCCGGCGGGGACGACGTACTGTCGCTGGCGGTTGCGGCCGACGTACTCGACGTGCACCTTGGTGTCGGGCGCGCCGCGGCTGCGCGTCCACTCGCCGTTCTTGTAGAGGTCGAGCGCGGCGCCGCGCCAGTAGATGTACGGCGCGCTGCGGCCGCGGAAGCGCGGGTCGGCGACCTCGACGCGCATGACGATCGTGTCGTCGTGCTTGATCCGGCCGTGCCCGCCGAGCTTCACGCCGTCGGAGAAGCCGACCATGTTGAGGCCGCTCTTGCCGCGGAAGAGGAAGCCGACGCCGACGCGCGGGATCGACAGGAACATGAGGGTCGCGAGGACGAAGACGCCGAGCGACACCAGGCCCGTGCCGATGAAGAAGCGGCGGTCGACGATGCGGCGCGATTCGAGGATGCGGCGGACCTCGACGCGCTCCGACGCGCGCGGGTCGGCGTGCTTGAGGAGGAAGTTGTCCTCCATCTCGCGGCGCAGGTGGAAGAGGATGAGGGTCCACGTCGTCGACACGACGAAGGCGAGGAAGCAGAGGCCGTAGACCAGATCGCCGTTCAGCACGCTGCCGGCGACGAGCATGAGGAAGGCGAGCAGGTAGAGCTGTTGCCAGTCCTTCGCGGCGCGACGCGTGAACGCGCGCGCGACGGTGAGGACGACGAGGAAGCCGGCGCCCTCGCCGAGGTAGTCGCCGGTGGCGACGCCCGAGACGACGCCCCACGCCAGCGCGACGAGCGAGATCGCCGTGAAGACCCACGACCAGCGCTCGACGCGCACGCGGGGCGGCTCCCAGAACCACGAGCCGGCGAGCCCGACGAACCCGACGAGCGTCATCACCGGCGACACGCCGCCCCCCGACACCAGCGCGAGGAACGCGCTCGCCACGGTGAGGTAGCTCGAGACCTTGTGTGCCTGGGCGAAGCGCATCGTCGGTCAGTCGGCGGTCAGCAGTGGATCACGTGGTCTGCCGGCGGCCGTCCGGACAGGGAGAGGTCGGCGGGCACGCAGAGGACGCGGTCGTGCCTCGGATCCAGCTCGGCGATCGGCGTGTCGTCGGAGACGACCGGCAGGAGCGCGAGCTCGCGCAGGATGCGCGTGAGCTGGGGGCGGCCGCTCGCGATCGGCAGGTGCGCGCCGCGGGCGGCGAGGCCGACGCCCCAGCCGGCATCGAGGTACGCGGTCGCCAGGCTCGCCGCGTGGGAGATCGCGCGCTCGACGGCGTCGGCGAGCGGCGCGTCCTCGCGCAGCCGTTCGCCCGCGGTGATGGCGCGCACGACGCGCGCGGGCAGCCCGTTGTCGACGGCGATCGTCACCTGGCGCTCGAGCTCGTCCTCGTGCTCGCGCACCATGAGCCGGCCGGTGCGCGCGGTCGAGCGCCAGTGGATGCCGCGGCGATCGTCGCCTTCCTTCCACTCGCGCAGGCCATGGAACTCGCCGCGGCGGCCGAGGCGATGGCTGACCCCGCCGCCACGGGCGCGCGGGCGCGGTGCGGGGCGCGGCACCGTCGTGACGCGCGGGAAGACGAGGACCTCCGTCGACGAGTCGACGTCCTTCGACTTGCGGAAGAGCGTGAACGGAAACCGCGTCGCGACGCGGAAGCCGTCGAAGCGGTAGAGGCCGCGGCGCGCGAACGTGTGGCGATAGGACGTCCGCTGCGTCCGTCCCGGCGGGATCTTGAGGAAGTAGCACTTCTTGTCGAGCGGCCGTCCGTCGAGGAGATCCTCGATCTCGATCGAGAACGAGGCGAGCCCCCGCTTCTGGTTCTCGACGGCGATCTCCATGAGGAACGGCTGGCCGGCGAAGACCTGGGGCGGTGGGCGGCGCGTGACCCCGAGGCCGCGCATCGTCACCTCGGAGAGGACGCCCGACGCGATGATGAAGGACAGGAGCCACGCGAGGATGAGGTAGAGGAGGTTGTTGCCGGTGTTGATCGCGGCGACGCCGATCGCGATGGCGAGGAACGTGAGCCAGCGACCCTCGCGCGTGAACGAGAGGCGGCGCGGCGGCCGCAGGCGGCGCAGGAGGCGGCGGGCGACGCCCGGCATCAGGTGGGGACCGGGACGCGCGCCACGATCTCGGAGATCGCGCGCTCGGCCTCGGTGCGGGCGCGACCCAGGGACTCGTGCGCGGCGGGAAGGGTGATGCGATGGGCGAGCGCCGGCACGGCGAGCTGCTTGAAGTCGTCGGGCACGGCGTAGTCGCGGCCGTCGGCGAACGCGTGCGCCTGCGCGGCGCGGTACCAGGCGAGCGCACCGCGCGTCGAGACGCCGACCGCGATCGCGACGTTGCGCCGCGTCTCCTCGACGACGGACATCGCGTAGTCGACGAGGGCGTCGTCGATGCGCACGCGCTCGACCGCGTCCTGCGCGGCGCGCAGCTGCGCGTGGTCGATGACGGCCGAGAGCGACGCGACCGGGTCGCCGCCGGCGCGGTCCTTGAGGATGTCGCGCTCGACCTGGCGCTGCGGGTAGCCGACGTGGATGCGCAGGAGGAAGCGGTCCATCTGCGACTCGGGCAGGGGATAGGTGCCGAAGTGCTCGATCGGGTTCTGCGTGGCCAGCACCATGAACGGCTGGCCGAGCTCGTGCGTGGTGTCGTCGATCGAGACGTGGCCCTCGCTCATCGCCTCGAGCAGCGCCGACTGCGTGCGCGGCGTGGTGCGGTTGATCTCGTCGGCGAGGACGATGTTGGCGAAGATGGGCCCCTTGCGCAGCTCGAAGTGCCGGTTGTCCGGATCGTAGATGGTGACGCCGGTGATGTCCGAGGGCAGGAGGTCGCTCGTGAACTGGATGCGGCGGAACGTGCCGCCGACCGCGGCCGCGAGCGAGCGCGCGAGCGTCGTCTTGCCGACGCCCGGGATGTCCTCGATGAGGAGGTGGCCGCGGGCGAGCAGCGTGGTCACCGCGAGGCGGATCGCCTGCGGCTTGCCACGCACCACCGTGCCCACGCTGGCCTCGAGCCGGTGCACCGCCGCGAGCAGATCAGGCACCGCGGGGGCGGCCGAGGCCGGGACGAGGGCGGGCATCTACCCGCCAGTATAGCCCAACGGCTCAGTCGTCGCCCTTGAGCGACATGAGGAGCTGCAGCACGTACCAGAACAGGGTCGCGATCGTCGAGAAGAGCATCAGCGCCGCGGCCACGTGATGCGTGGGCGGGAAGTCCTTCATGACGGCGGACGTCTGGTAGAGGATGTAGCCGGCCATGAGCGCGATCATGGCGCCGCAGAAGATCGCGCCGAGCTGGAAGCCGAAGATCATCGACGCGATGATCACGCCGAGCGCGGCGAACGTGAGGACGGTCAGGATGCCGCGAAGGAAGGAGAAGTCCTTCTTGGTGAGGAAGACCGTGGCGGTGAGCCCGACGAAGATCGTCACCGTGATGAGCCCGGCGTTCAGGATCAGCTTGTCGGCCTCGCTCGCGCCGAACCGGATGATCGCGACCCACAGGATGGGTTGCAGGAGCAGGGCCTCGGCGGCGACGAACAGCGCGAGGCCTCCGTACTGGATGCCGCGCGACGTGTTCGAGCGGGCCATGCGCTCGGCGACGTAGCCGACCAGCATGAAGGCGCCGAGGACGAGGAACCAGTTCCAGCGGCCCGTGAGCGCCCATCTCGAGAACGAGAGGCTGGTCTCGGGCATGAAGCGCATCATGCCGGCGGTCGCCGCGGCCCAGGCGACGAGCGCGATGCCCAGGTGGGCGTAGGTGCGACGCAGGAAGGAGACGCGCTCGCTGACGCCGAGCGTTGCGACGGCTCCACGGATGGGACGGCGATCTGCCATTGCTGCAAAGGCCATTTGGGTCTTTCTCCTACCGGGTCCGGGTTGGAGCCTAGCACGAGGGGTATGGTCGGCGAGTCAACTACACCAGTAACGCGGTGAAGTTCCTCGTGGTGGTCAGGGGCGGTGGGCGCCGCGGAGGCGGTCGAGGAGCGGCCGCTTGTCGGCGCCGAGGCGGCCGCCGCGGGCGAGCGCGTCGAGCTCGGTGAAGGCGGCCGCGATGTCGGCG
>JAIOII010000124.1 GCA_019912685.1 Kofleriaceae bacterium | reverse complement strand
CGGCGACACGAGCGTGGCGACCGGTCAGGTCCCGGACGCGCCGGATCCGGCGGGCGAGGCCGCGCGCGCGCGTTCGCGCGCCGAGGGTGCCTCCGGCCTGAACGAAGCGCAGTCGATGCAGTCGAGCGCCGAGCTCGCGCGCGACTCGGCGCAGGCGAACGCCGAGGGCCAGATCTCGAGCGCGACCGACGTCGAGGGTCACGCGCGCGGCGCGGCGGCGCCCGTCGAGGGCAACCTGCGCGGCGCCGAGGGTGACCTGCGGAGCCAGCAGCGCGAGGTCCAGCAGTTCGACTCGGCGGGCGACTTCTACGACCAGCGCGCGACCGTCGACGCACGCGTCGACGAGGTCCAGTCGGCGCCCGACACGGCCGCCGCGGCCGCGACCGACCCGGTGCTCGAGAAGACGCGCGGCGTCCGCGACGCCGAGGGCGCCGCGGAGCGTGCCAAGGCCGACGCGATCGATCGCGTCGGTGATGGGGATTTCTACGATGCGCGCGCGACGGTCGATGTGGGCGAGGGCGGCGTGACCGGCAGCGCCGACGGCAAGATCAAGAAGCCGTGAGGGAGAGGCCTCGGGCCTCGGGCGTCAGGCCTCGGGGAAGAGGCGTCGGGCTCCGGAGTCGACGGCATCGGTCGAACCCGAGGCCTTCTTCCGGAGGCCCGAGGCCCGAGGCCCGAGGCCTCTCTCTTCCCACTCACCATTCGCAGGTGAACGCGTCCTTTCCGCATGTGGATCGATCCGCGAACAGCCGTGTTTTTCCGCCGGATTCCACCGTACGAATCGGTGTCCGCGCGCGTTGACCAAGACACTTCCCGGTCCGTAGGATTGGGCCGCGTTCGGACAGTCCGGCGCGAAAGGATCCTGCGGTGGATGAGGAAGCGCTGATCGTCTGGCAAGAGGTGCTCGATCAGATCATGGCGGGGCGTCCCGGTGATCTCTCGTGTCCTCACTGTCAGACCCGCCCGATGGTCGTGGAAGAACGGCCCGACGGCACCACGCGCGTGTCCTGCTCGAAGTGCGGCAAGTACATCGAGGGGCGCTTCCAGCCCTGATCCTTTTCGTCACGTCGTCGACAACCCAGTCTCTATGTCCGGCAACGCGTTCGGGGGAGCGCACCGGTGAACCAGTCCCGTAACTACATGGCAAGGATTGATTGATGGCCGATCGCCCGTTTCTCGGAAAGGGGTGGCGGTTCCCCGTGGCGATCAACCTCACCGGGGGCCTCTCGTCGTCGCAGCTCGAGGAGAGCGTGCGCGAGTCGATCTTCATCATCCTCGGGACCGCGCCGGGCGAGCGGGTGCAGCGCCCGCAGTTCGGCTGCCGCATCCACGATCTGATGTTCGACCCGAACAACAGCATCACCGCCGCCCGCGCCCAGTACTACTGCGAGGAGGCGCTCTACAAGTACGAGCCACGCCTCAAGCAGGTCACCGTCGAGGCCGCGCCCAACCGGGTCGAGCCCAACCGCCTCGACATCCGCATCACGTACGTGATCGTCGGTCAGACGAACAAGAAGAACCTCGTCTATCCCTTCTACCTTCGTAGCCCCGACGAAGCTGCCTGATGGCCCTGATGGCTGAGGACGTCAAGGAACCATGATCCCATCTCCGAAGCTCGACGACCGCACCTACCAGGACATCGTGGACGAGGCGGTGAGCCTCATCCCGCGTTACGCGCCGGAGTGGACGAACCACAACCCGTCGGACCCTGGCATCACGCTCCTGGAGCTCGCGGCCTGGATGAGCGACCTGCTCATCTTCCGCCTCAACCAGGTCCCGGAGAAGAACTACGTCGCGTTCCTCAACCTGCTCGGCATCAAGCTCCACGCGCCGCGCGCGGCGCGGGCCCTGCTCCAGTTCAAGCTGGTCGACGGCACGGCCAAGCAGAAGGTCCCCGTGGGCACGCAGGTGTCGACGCCGCAGGCGGGTGACGACTCGACCGTCACCTTCGAGACCGCGCGCGACCTGACCGTCACCAACGTCGCGCTCGATCGCGCGTTCTCGTACTTCGACGACAACTACTCCGACAACTCGCGCTTCATCAACCTGTCCGCCGACGGCAGCTTCGAGGTCTTCGGCGGCGCGCAGCGCGTCGATCGCTTCCTCTACCTCTCCGACGCGCGCTTCGCCGGCGTCGGCGAGTCGTCGGTGCTCCGCGTCTTCCTCGGCTGCCCCGAGCGCGGCACGCGCGACCTCGCGCGCATGCTCGAGTGGGAGTACTGGAACGGCGAGCGCTGGAAGGAGATGATCCAGGCGCCGATCGAGGTCGACCGCGGCGAGGTCGCGTTCTTCGGCCCCTTGACGTTCATCCCGACCACGGTCCACGACATCGAGGGCCTGTGGCTGCGCGGCCGGCTCTCCGAGGTGCCGAGCGATCCGGCCGAGACCGAGATCGATACCGTGCGCACGCGCGTCGAGATCTCGGGCGAGGGGCTCTTGCCCGAGAAGGCCTTCGCCAACCTCGACAACGGCGCGTTCATCCCGCTCGACCTCGGCAAGAACACGTACCCGTTCGGCAAGGAGCCCAAGGCCGACTGCGTGCTCTACCTCGCGTGCGACGAGCTCCTGCAGACGCCCGACGCGTACATCTCGGTCGACCTGCAGCTCGCCGATCAGGCGGTGTTCCCGCGCCCCAACCCGAGCGACCAGCTCGTGATGGCGTGGGAGTACTTCGACGGCAAGCGCTGGCGCTTCATCGGCCGCTCGAGCCCGCGCGGCGGGCTGCCCGGCGCCGGCGACGAGCTCGGCTTCCACGACGACACGCGCGCCGTGACGCAGTCGGGGCTCGTCACCTTCCGCCGCCCCAAGGACATGGAGGCGGTCGAGGTCAACGGCGAGAGCAAGAAGTGGATCCGCGTGCGCATCGAGAAGGGCGACTTCGGCATCGCCCCCGAGTACGCGCTCGACGGCGACAAGTGGGTGACCAAGGACGAGCGCCCGCTGCGTCCGCCCGCGCTCAAGTCGATCAGCCTCAAGTACCGCGAGGACTATCGCGACGTCCGTCACGCCCTGACGTTCAACGACTTCACGTACACCGACATCACCGAGGTCGCGAAGACCGAGTACACGATCTTCCAGCCGTTCTCGGCGCGCAGCGACGAGTCGCCGTCCCTGTACCTCGGCTTCGCCGACAAGCTGCCCAACGACCACGTCGGCATCCACTTCCAGATGGACGAGGAGCTCGGGCTCGGCTCGGTGCCCGGCGACGAGGCGGAGGTGCTGACGCCCGAGCTCACCAAGTACCAGGCGCTCAAGAAGGCCGCCTGGGAGAACCAGCAGCGCGTCGTCTGGGAGTACTGGCGCGGCAAGCAGTGGGAGCCGCTGCCGGTCACCGACGAGACGGTCGGCTTCACCGGCTCCGGCTTCG
Source organism: Kofleriaceae bacterium (assembly GCA_019912685.1). GTDB lineage: Bacteria > Myxococcota_A > Polyangia > Haliangiales > Haliangiaceae > UBA2376. Next base: position 8,913 of record JAIOII010000124.1, on the reverse strand, counting down.
TCAGCTTCATCGCCCCCGACGACGCGGAGAAGAGCCTCAAGTTCACCGAGGAGCGCTTCTGGATCCGCGCGCGCCTCGAGATGGGCGGCTACGTCAAGTTCCCGCGCGTTCGCCGCGTCCTCACCAACGTCGTCGAGGCCTACCACCAGACGACGGTGAACGACGAGATCCTCGGCAGCTCCGACGCCTCGCCGCTCCAGAGCTACAAGCTGCTCCACGGCCCCGTGCTCGAGGGCGAGATCCTCGAGGTCCGCGAGAAGCAGCGGCCCAAGGACACCGACATCGCCGACCTCGGCCCCGACGCCGTGCGCATGATCGACGCCGAGGCCAAGGAGTCCCAGGAGTGCTGGGTGCGCTGGAAGCGCGTCGACAGCTTCTTCGAGTCGGGGCCCCAGAGCCGCCACTACACGCTCGACTTCCTCACCGGCCAGATCGCGTTCGGCGACGGCCGCCGCGGCATGTACCCGCCCGAGGGCCGCAACAACATCGTCGTGCGCAGCTACCGCATCGGCGGCGGCGCGGCCGGCAACGTGAACCCCGGCACCGTGACGTCGCTCGTGCGCGCGCTCTCGTACATCGACAGCGTCACCAACCCGCTGCCCGCGCAGGGCGGCGCCGATCGCGAGAGCGTCGAGGAGGCCAAGCAGCGCGCCCCGTACACGATCAAGAGCCGCGATCGCGCGGTCACCGCCGAGGACTACGAGATGCTCGCCCTGCGCGCGTCGACCTCGCTCGCCCGCGCCAAGTGCGTGCCCGATCGCTCGAACCGCGGCGAAGTGACGCTGGTCGTCATCCCCAAGGCCGAGACCCGCGGCGATCGCATCGACGACCTCTCGCGCCGGCTCCTGCCGTCGAACGAGATCATGCGCTACGTGAAGCGCTACCTCGACGATCGCCGGCTCGTCGGCACGGTCGTCAACGTGGTCAAGCCCCGCTACAAGGACCTGTCGCTCAAGGTCACGCTCCTGCGCCGCTCGATCGGCACGTCCGATCGCCTGCGCCGCGAGATCGAGCACAAGCTCCGCCGCTTCCTCCACCCGCTGGTCGGCGGCAAGGACGGTCGCGGCTGGGAGTTCGGCCGCCCGGTCCTGAAGAGCGACCTCGTCCACCACATCGAGGAGATCCCCGGCGTCGACGGCGTCGATCAGCTCGACATGCGCGACGAGCTGCGCGACGTCACCGTCGAGCACGTCCGCGTCGACGACGACGAGCTGCCCTTCCTCATCAACGTGCACATCGCGGAGAAGGTCCGCGACGACATCCGCTAACCCATGGTCGCCGAGCTCGTGAACCGCAAGGTCGTCCGCGTCCCCGAGACCATCGGGCAGCCGCTCGAGAAGGCGCGCATCCTGCTCGAGGACGCCGGCCTCGCCAAGATCGTCGTGCTCTTCCGCGAGGGGTACGAGGAGCCCGACACCGTCGTCGACATGCGACCGGCGCGTGGCCAGATGGTCTACGAGACCACCGAGGTCGTCGTGTGGGTCGCGCGCCGCGGCTACATGCAGCACCTGCCCGCGCTCTACCGTCGCTCCGACGCCGTCGGGCACAACGTGGTGCGCGACATCTGCTTCCTGTTCGAGCACATGTTCGGCTCGATCGAGCAGAAGATCGACGAGAACCACCGGTACTACGACCCGCACACCACGCCGGCCGAGTTCCTGACCTGGCTGGCGTCGTGGACGGCCTTCACCGTCGATCTCGACTGGCCCGAGGCGCGCAAGCGCGCGCTCATCAAGCGCGCGGTCGACCTCTATCGCATCCGCGGCACCAAGCGCGCGCTCGCGCTCTTCCTCAAGCTGTTCACCGGCTACGAGCCGGACATCGAGGAGAACGTCTGGCCGTTCAAGGGCTTCCGCGTCGAGTCAGAGGCCCGCATCGGCATCGACTCGGTGATCCTGCCGCCGGTCAACCTGGCGCACTGTTACATCATCACCGTGCCGGTGAAGTTCGACGACGTCACGCCCGAGCTGGTGTTCCGCATCCACCAGATCGTCCAGCTCGAGAAGCCGGCCCACACCCACTACTACTTGAAGTTCCTCGAGGAGCAAGGCGAGGTCGAGCTCCGCGAGTTCTTCGCGATCGGTATGCGCTCCGGCATCGGCATCGGCGCCGAGGTCGTCGGAGTGAGTGGAGAGGAATAAGACGCAATGAGCGAACAGAACGGCTTCAAGCGCATCAACTTCTTCAAGGGGTTCCTCACCACCGAGAAGGACTGGAACGACGCCGAGAAGTACCACATCGACAAGCGGATGCTTCACAACCGCATGTTCCACTCCCCCGGAGTGGCGCTCGGTTACGGAGGCGACCTGCGCGTCGGCGCACGGGCCCGCGGTGACCTCTCGGTCGAGATCGCGCCCGGCTACGCGATCGACGGCGCCGGCCACGACATGCTCGTGTTCGACGCGCAGATCAAGAACATCAACCCCGAGGAGTTCCGCCTCCCGCAGACGGTCTACATCGTCCTCCGCTTCTACGAGGAGATGACCGACTTCATCGCGTACAAGGAGAACCTCGAGTACAAGGGCCACCGCCGCGTCCTCGAGAGCTACAAGATCGAGGTCTCGCAGACCGAGCCCGACATCACGCGCGAGGTCGAGCTCGGCCGCATCTACCTCGAGAAGGGCGCCAACCGCATCCGCGACGCGCGCGATCCGGCGGACCCGCGCGCCAACGAGATCGATCTCCGCTTCGTGCCGCGCGCCGGCCGCGCCGGGTCGTTCATGGCGCCGGCGCAGCGCCTGCGCCTCCAGAACCTGCTGTGGCAGATCCGGCGCGCGTCGCTCGAGTACGCCCGCCGCGGCGTGCACAGCTCGAACAACGTGGTGCAGTGCTGCAACACGGCGCTCATGCTCGACGCCTCGAACATGGTCGACATGCGCAACATCTTCGACATCTTCTACCTGCTCATCGAGAGCGAGGGTGAGATGGCGCTCGACGTCGACGCGCACCACCCGCAGATCGCGCAGAAGAAGGAGTTCTCCGAGTACCGCCGCCACGTCGAGATCCTCCGCGGCCTGCTCGCCGAGGGGAAGTTCAACCAGGAGGCGTTCAACAACATGCTGGCCTACCAGGCCAAGCTGAACGAGATCGCGACCGCCGCCGTCGCCGGCGAGAAGCTCCTGGTCGACGTCAAGGAGACCCCCAAGGAGGAAGCGCCCAAGGCCGCCGACATCAAGGACTGGGAGGGCGTCAAGGTCATGCCCAACCCCAAGGAGTCGATGGACCTCGACGGGCTCACCTGGATGCTCGTCGACGAGATCAAGATCCTCGACACCGACTCGGAGGCCAAGCACGCCTTCAACATCAAGGAGGCGCGCGACAGCTACCGGTCGCGTCAGAAGCTGAAGTATCCGGACGGCACGGTGCTCGAAGGTGTGGGCCGCGCCCACGTCGGCGGCTACGCCGAGTTCAAGATCATGAACGTCACCCCGGGGCGTCCGGTCGTCATCCTGCGCCGCATGGACTACGTCTACGGCGACTACGAGCTGGAGATGCAGGTGAACGGCAAGTCGATCGGCGTGGTCGCGTGCTCGGGCACCGACCGCGTCCACCGCTGGCGCAACTGGCCCGCGATGATCCCGGCCGATCAGGTCACCGACTCGACGCTGGTGATCAAGCAGATGGCGCTGACCGCGGGACGCGACGTCAACATGTTCCACATCTGGGTCTACCAGCCCAAATGACGATGCTAGGATCCTGAGGGGCCGCCGCGATGTTCTTCAAGAAGCTCGACTTCATCATCCAGCCGTTCCGCGCGATCCGGAACAAGTGGGTCGGCGAGAAGATGAAGGTCAACCAGGTGCGGTTCGACGCCAAGCGCGTCCAGGGCATCGCCAATCACGGTCAGCAGATGGCGGGCGGCGCGGTGAAACAAGGACAGCAGTTCGCCGGTCAGGGCCAGCAGGCCGCACAAGGAGCACAGGGAGCCATGCAGCCACCAGGGATGCCACCAGGAATGCCGCCGGGGATGCCACCAGGGATGCCAGGAATGCCAGGCGCGCCCGGGGCTCCGGGTGCGCCTGGGGCTCCAGGAGCGGCCGGCCCGATCAACCCGAACCCGCCGCTCGTCTCGCGCGGCTTCTGGCCCTTCGCCAAGAAGTTCTGCTCGCAGTGCGAAGCGCAGATGGACAAGCTGTGGTTCCAGTGCCCGCACTGCGCCCAGGCCGCGGCTGCTCAGGCGGCGGCGGCTGCCGCCGCGGCGGCCAAGCCCGCGCCCAAGACGATGGCCTTCATGCTCAACCAGGGCGGGGGCCCGGCCGCGCAGGGTGGCTCGCAGGTGATCGGGTGGCTCGTGCCGCTGCAGGGGCCACAACGCGGTGAGCTGTTCACCCTGGGCTCGGCGACGGTCATCGGCACCGATCCGAGCGCCTGCAACCTCGTCCTCCAGGACAAGTTCATGTCGTCCAAGCACGCCGAGATCAAGGTCGAGGCGGGCCTGTGGATGCTGAAGGACCTCGGCTCGACCAACGGCACGTACGTGAACGACAAGCGCGTCGACAAGCAGGAGCTCGTCGACAACGACTTCGTCAAGTTCGGTCAGGCCCTCTGCCGGTTCAAGAGCCTATGAGCACGAGCACGCGCGCGCTGGCCGCATGGGCCGCGTTCGTCGCGGCGGTCGCCGTACCCGGCGCCGCGGCGGCGCAGGTCTCGTCGTGGCAGATCGTCGAGACCACGCCGGGCGAGCCGACCGAGAAGCAGAAGAACCCGCCGCCGAACATCAAGGTGCGCGTCATCGGCGAGCCCGCGCCCAAGGACGAGGACAAGAGCAAGTGGAAGCTCGAGGACGTCGACCAGAAGAAGAAGATGAAGGGGGTCACGCCGACCACCGTCATCCCCTTCCACAAGTCGAGTGACTCGCTCGCGATCGTCGTCCTCGTCGAGGGCCACCAGTACTACTTCGGCAACGACAAGTACGTGCAGGCGCCGCCGCCGCCGGATCCCAGCGCGCCCAGCGAGGGCATCAAGATCATCACCAAGGTGTCGAAGGGCGTCTACGACGTCATCTGCACCGCGCTCGACGCGCCGGCCGGCAAGGAGGGCGAGATCCCGACGACGATCTCGACCGCCGGCAACGCGTCGAGCTCGAAGGGCGCGCTCATCGTCTACTCGGTCGGCGCCGACGTGCGCTACCCGATGGGGCCGCTCAAGGACGTCACCTGCGACAAGCTCGGCGCCCAGGAGCTGCAGAAGGGCAAGACCAGCCGCGAGCTCGGCGAGGGCCTGCGCGAGTCGCTGGCGCAGCTGAAGAAGGCGTCGGCGACGCGCCGGGTGCTGTTCGTCATCTCCGACGGCTTCTCTGCCGGCGGCGTCGACGACGTCAAGGCGCTGCAGAAGCAGTACGAGACCGAGAAGATCGACATCTTCGCCTTCCACCTCGAGGCCGGCAGCGAGTTCATCGCCGGCGACGACCCGCAGAAGAACACGCAGATCATGAAGGCGCTCGGCGCCGGCGAGAACAGCGCGTACTACAAGATCAAGGACGCGAAGGACCTCGGCGACAAGATCGCCAACGCCGTCACCGCGATCAACAGCCGCTTCTACCTCATCTTCCCCGGACAGGTCCTGGACGCGAAGACCAAGCTGAAGAGCGGCTTCGACTGGGACGGGCAGGAGCACGAGCTCGTGCTCATGCGGGAGGACGAGGCGGTCACCGAGAAGAACCAGACGACCGTCCTCGTGCCGGTGTGGGGCCAGTCGAAGGGCGGCTCGCTGTGGTGGCTGTGGATCGCCATCCCCGGCGGGCTCATCCTGCTCGTCGGCCTCGTCGCGCTCCTCACCCGCAAGAAGCCGCAGCCCCAGCCGCAGATGCCGATGCCGGTCATGGCGCCGCCGCCGGTCGCCGCTCCGCCGCCGCAGATCCAGGCGGCGCCGGCGCAGGCCAACAAGACGATGGCGATCAACATCTCGAGCGGCGACGGCGTCCCCGTCGTGGGCTGGCTCGTGCCGATCAACGGCCCGCAGCAGTACCAGACGTTCAAGCTGTTCGCCGGCGTCACCAAGGTCGGCAACGCGCACGGCGCTCACATCATCATCAACGACGGCTTCATGAGCAGCGAGCACGCGCACATCGCGATGTCGCCCAACGGCTTCACGGTCATCGACAACAACTCGACGAACGGCACCTTCGTGAACGAGCGGCGGGTCCAGCGCCACGAGCTGATCGACAACGACGTGATCAAGTTCGGCAAGACCGACTGCAAGTTCAAGACGATCAATACGTAACGGGGTCAACGGGAGCGCGCTGCAGTGTCCACCGGAGCCGTGGTCGGGATCGTCGTCGGCTCGGTGGTGGGCCTCGTGCTCCTGCTCCTCCTCGTCACGTGGCTCGCCCGCCGCGGGCGCCGCGGCGGTCAGCGCTTCTGCGGCAACTGCCGGCAGCCGCAGCTGCCGCAGTGGGACCGCTGCTACTTCTGCGGCTGGGCGCCGGCGGCGCGGCTCGAGTTCATCCTCGGTCCGCTCGCCGGACACGTGGTCGAGCTGCGCGACGAGGTCACGACGGTCGGCTCGGTCGCCGGCAACACGGTCGTGCTCGCCGATCCGGCGGTCTCGCGCAAACATGCCGGCATCCGCCGCATCGACGGCGGCTACGAGCTGGCAGACTTCGGCTCGACCAACGGGATCTACGTGAACGGGCACCGCATGCCCAAGAAGCTCCTCGCCGGCGGCGACGTGATCCGCGTCGGTAACAGCGAGCTGATCTTCCGACGAGAGTAAGATGCGTTTCACCATGCGCTCCTGGTGCTGCCTTGCACTGCTCCTCGCCCTCGCCGGCGTCGCGACCGCGGCCCCCGAGCTGAAGTTCGAGACCAGGGCCGGCGAGGCGACCGACAAGGACAAGAACCCCGCGCCCACGATCACCGTCACCGTGATCGGTGGCACCGCGCTCGCCCCCGACGCGTTCGTGCTCCGCCAGACCGACGGCAGGCTCGCCGGTGTGAAGGCGTCGAAGGTCACCCGCTACGTCGAGGGCAACGAGCCGGTCGCGATCGCGGTGCTCGTCTTCGGTGACGCCAGCTGGCTCGAGGGGCGCAAGGAGCTCGTGGCCAACCTCGAGGCGTCGCTCGCGTCCATCGCGGCCGCGGGGCCGCCCGGATCGCAGGGCATGGTGCTCCTGTACAAGGGCGACGTCGAGGTGCGGAAGCCGCCGGGCCCGCTCGCCGAGCTCGCCGACGTCAAGCTCGCGCCAAAGGATCCCGCCGGCCCCAAGGCCGAGCGCGACCTCACCGCCGCCGTGAAGCGCGCGATCGCCGAGCTCGACAAGCTCCAGGCGCCGCGCAAGGCCCTCTACATCGTCGGCGACGGCATCGACGGCGCGGGCTCGAAGACGCCGTCGGGCTCGATGCGCGAGCTGCAGAAGCAGCTCGCGGAGAAGAACATCGTGACGTACGCCGTCGCGCTCCAGATCGACACGCCGGCGCTCGGCGCGCCCAAGCCGCCGCCCACGACCATCGACCCCAGGACCGGCGCGGAGACGAGCGACCCCGCGCTCGAGGAGGCGTTCGCGATCGCCGACACCGACTGGCGCAAGGTGAAGGAGCAGGCCTACGCCGACCTCAAGATCCTCGTCGGCGGCAACGCCCAGAAGGCCACGTCGGCCGGTAACCTCGACAGCGCGGCCGGCAGCTTCGCCTCGTTGCTCGACGATCGCTATTACGTCACCTTCGACGGCTTCGACGCCAAGCGCAAGGCCGGCTTCAGCTGGGACGGCAAGGAGCACCCGCTCGTCTTGCGCATCGACGGGCAGGACACGACCGCGGTGCCGGTGACGCTCACGCCGACCTGGGCGCCGCCCGGCGGCGGCTCGACGTGGTGGATCTGGCTCCTCATCGGCGGGGGCGCGGTCGCCGTCGTCGGTGGCATCGTCGCCATGCGCAAGAAGCCGGCGCCACCGCCGCCGCAGCAGCCGCAGCCGGTCGCGCCGCCGGTCCCGGCCGCGCCCGCGGGGCCTCCGCCCAAGCAGAAGACGATGTTCGTCGGCATGGGCGACGATGCGGTGTTTCCGCAGGTCGCGTGGATGGTCTACATGACCGGCCCCAAGAAGCATCGCTTCGTGAAGCTCCACCCGGGGGCCAACAAGATCGGCACGGGCTCGAGCTGCGAGGTCGTGGTCGACGACGGCTACATGAGCACGGAGCACACGCTCGTGTTCATGCTGCCCGACGGCTTCTTCATCCAGGACAACAACTCGACGAACGGTACGTTCCTCAACGACGCCAAGCTCACGACCAAGCAGGACCTGTACGACAACGACCTGATCCTCGTCGGAAAGACGGTGCTCAAGTTCAAGTCGGTGACCTGAATGGCAGTGATGGGGGCAGTGCTGGTGAGCGATGGCGGGCGGGAGCAGGGTCGGGTACGATGAGGCCATCCCATGGGCGGTCGGCTCCTCTTTCGCGATAGCCAAGGGCGCGACGGCGCCGTCGATCTCACGCCGACCGAGACGGTGTTCATCGGCCGCGGGCTCGAGTGCGCGATCCGCACCGACGACGCCATGGTGTCGCGCCGCCACTCGCAGGTGCGCATGGAGGGCGGACGCTTCGTGGTCGAGGACCTCGGCTCCGCCAACGGCACGCTGGTGAACAACAGCCGCGTGCAGAAGCAGGTGCTCAACCACAACGACGTCGTGCAGTGCGGCTCGATGTGGATCCGGTACATCGAGGACGGCCCGCTCTTCCCGCAGCACCAGGTGCGTCCTCCCGTCGGTGGCCCCGGCGGTGATCCGCCGCCGAAGAAGGGCGGCACGATGCGCATCGACGCGAGCGAGGTGCCCGGGTTGCCGCAGATGCAGCAGCCGGCGCAGCCCGCGCGCGGCAACCCGATGGGCTACGCCGGCACGCTCGCGCAGCCGGGACCGGCGCCGGCGTCGACGCCGTACGGTCAGCCGCCCGGGGTGCCGGGCGCAGGCGGCTACGG
>JAIOII010001233.1 GCA_019912685.1 Kofleriaceae bacterium | reverse complement strand
GTGCCGCATCCTCTACGCCTGCTGGCAGAAGCGCGTCGCTTACGACCCTGGCAAGCACGCCGCCGCACTCCGCTCCACCACTCACCTCGTCGGCAAGGAGGCCGCGTGACGCGAAAGAGGTTGACACAGGATGTCTCACGGGTGCACCTCGTGGGTCGTGGCGCCGGCCGCGCCGGCCACGCTGCTCGTCGCGGCAGCGAGCTTGCGGTGGCGGAAGGCGGCCCACAGCGCCGCGCCGATCGCGCCGGCGTGGACCGAGAGCGGGTGGCTCACCACCTCGATCGCGGCGCCGCTCTCGGCGAGCCGCTCGCGCAGGCTCGCCAGGAGGCCGGCGTCCTGGGCCAGGCCGCCGGTCACGAGCACCGGGCTCTGGCCCTTGGCGGAGCGCAGGAGCTTGGCCAGGCGGATCGCGACCGACTCGTGGATGCCGCGCAGGATCTCCGCCGTCGACACGCCGCGCGAGACCATGTTGATGACGTCGGTCTCGGCGAGCACCGCGCAGATGCCCGACACCGGCTCGGGGCGCGCGGCCGACCGCGACAGCTCGCCGACCTCGTCGAGCCGCACCCCGAGGTAGCGCGCGATGTTCTCGATGAACTGACCGGTGCCGGCCGCGCACTGCGAGGTCATGCGCGAGGCGAGCACGCGGGCGCGCTCGTCGATCACGATCGCGCGCGCCCACAGCGCGCCGACGTCGAGCACCGAGCGCGCGCGCGGCTCGAGGAAGATCGCGCCGCGCCCGTGGCAGGTCATGCCGTAGAAGTGGCCGGTGCGCACGCCCTCCGCGACGTCGCCGTCGCCGGTCGAGGCGATGTAGGCCAGCTCGCTTTCCTCGGCGCCGGCCGCGTCGAGCGCGGCGGCGAGCGCGCTCTTCAGGACGGCGCGGGGATCGCGGCGGCGGATGCGCTCGAGGTAGGTGGCGCGCAGGGCGCTCCGGCCGTCGCCGTCGTCGTCGAGCACCGCCACCTTGATCGAGCTCGAGCCGACGTCGATGCCACACGTGGTCAGGCGCTGCATCCGGTGCACTCCTTTCCGTCGGGCAGATCGGCCGCCGGCACGCCGCGCAGGGCGAAGAGCGCCGCGCCCAGGGCGCCGGTGTAGATCGAGTCGTGGTGGACGTTGATGGTGCGCGCGCCGTAGTGCGCCTCGACCATCTCGTGCAGCGCCGCGACCGCCGCCGGGTTGCGGGCCACGCCGCCGGTGAACGTGAGCTCCTCGCTGACCCCGCCCGACCGGGCGAGCAAGCTCATGGCGCGCGTGATGATCGCCCGGTGCAGCCCGGCGAGCACGTCCTCCCGCTTCTCGCCCACCGAGAGCAGGTCGCGGATCTCGGTGCCGGCGAAGACCGTGCACGTCGAGGTGATGCGCGCCGGCCGCCGCGCCGTGAGCGCGAGCGGGCCGAGCTCGTGCAGGCCGAGCGACAGCTCGTCGGCGATGTAGCCGAGGTAGCGGCCGCAGCCGGCGGCGCACCGGTCGTTCATCTGGAACGAGGTGACGAGCCCGGTCCCATCGATCTGGATCGCCTTGGTGTCCTGCCCCCCGATGTCGAGCACCGTGCGCGTGCGCGGCAGCATCGCGTGGGCGCCGAGCCCGTGGCACAGGATCTCGCTGCGGATGCACTCGCGCGGGAACGGAAGGCGGGCGCGGCCGTAGCCCGTGCCGACGAAGCCGGCGACGTCGAGGTCGGCCGCGCCCGCCTTCCGTTCCCGCGCGAGTGCATCCGCAGCGAGATCCTG
>JAIOII010001232.1 GCA_019912685.1 Kofleriaceae bacterium | reverse complement strand
GGCCTGCGCCCAGCGCGGCTCGGCCGCGAAGGCGCGCTCGATCAGATCGACGCCCTGCGCGCGGCGCGCCGGGTTGGCGATGAAGATCTCGGCCAGGCGATAGAGCGCGTCGACCTGCGCCGGCGACGCGTCGCCGTCACCGCCGCCCGCGAGCTGGAGCATGTTGTCGAGCGCGCGCGCCTGCTGCTCGTCGTCGCCGAGCGCGCCGGCGACGCGGGCCTGCGCGTAGTACGCCTCGGCGAGCCGCTCGCCGAGCATCTCGACGCGGCGGTACATCGCGGCCGCGCCGGCCAGATCGTCGGCGTCGTGCTCGAGCGCCTCGCCCGCCTTGAGCAGGAGCGACGCGACGAGCGGCGGATCGTCCTTGCGGCGGAGCCGCTCGACGACGGCCTCGACCGCCTCGACGAACTTCTTCGTGCCACCGCACTTCTTGGCGAGCAGCCGCGCCTTCTCGTGCAGATCGACGCGCGCCGGCGCCAGGTTGACCGCCTTGACCGCGGCGTCGAGCGCGTCGGGCGAGCGGCCGAGCGAGCCGTCGAGCACGTCGGCCATGTCGGCGTAGAGCCGGGCCTGGCTCGCCGCCTCGCTCGTCGCGGTGAGCCGCAGCTCGAGCACGCGGAGCAAGGTCTCCGGCTCGCCGTGCGCGATCAGGCTGCGGCGCAGGCGGCGGACCTCGCCGTCGGACTGCACGGCGGCGTCGATCGCGCTCTCGAGGAGCTCCTTGGCCTGGCCGGTCTCGCCGTGCCCGGCCGCGAGCCGCGAGAGCTCGAACAGCACCTCGCTCTGCCCGACCGCGGTCTCGTCCTCACCCGGCGGCTGCCGGCGCACGACGAGGAGCAGCGCGCGGTACGTGCGCTCGGCCTTCTCGATCTGGCCCGCCGCGCGGCACAGCTCGGCGAGCTCGCGCTGGATGCGCGTGTTGTTGACGTCCATCTTGGACGCCGCCTCCATCTCGGTGAGCGCCTCGTCGTTCTTGCCCTCGGCGTGCGCCACCTTGGCCAGCTCGACGTGGAGCTGCGCGCGCTCGGGCGAGCGGCGCCGGCCGAAGCCCTCGATGAGCTCGGTGAGGATCGCGCGCGCCTCGGGCAGACGCCCGGCGACGCGCAGGCCGGTCGCGAGGTTCGCCCGCATCGCCTTGTCGGTCGGATCGAGCGCCAGCGCCTTCTCGAGCGCGGGGATCGCCTTGGCCGGCGCGTCGAGCTTCTCGGTGTAGATCGTCGCGGCCTCGCGCGCGAGCTCGCGCCCGCGCTCGTCGCCGAAGAGCGCCAGCGAGCGCGTCAGGTGGCGCGCCAGCGGCTCCCACTGCTCGCCCTTCCGGTAGAGGTCGGCGAGCAGGAGGCGCAGGTCGAGCGCGGGCTCGCGATCGTCGAGCGCCGCCTCGATCGTCGCGATCGCGCGGTCCTCCTGCTCGGCGGCGATGTGCGCGCGCGCGAGCTGGTCGAGCACGGCGAGGCGCTCGGCGCCCGACACCGTCGAGAGCAGGCTCTCGAACCACGGCACCGCCTGCGCCGGCTGCTTGCGCTCGAGCTGGAGCCGCGCGAGCGCGCGCAGCGAGTCCTGCGTCGGCGCGAGCTTCACGACGCGCTTGTGGCCCATGATCGCGCGCTCGATCTCGCGCGTGTCCTTCTCGGTGACCGCGGCGAACCGCGCCCACAGCTTGGCCGCGCGCGCGGCGTCGCCGCCGCTCTCGACCTTGCCGGCCTGCTCCTCGAGCAGATCGGCGAGCGCCTTGTGCTGGCCGCGTCCCCCGAGGAACGCGTGGGCGGCGTCGATCGACGCGTCGTGGCCGGGCTGATCGGCGAGGTTGGCGAGCAGCGACTCGTAGCGGCCGCCGGTGTCCTCGACCACGCCGACCAGGCGGGCGATGTCGAGGCGGAGCTCGAGCCGGCGCGCCGGATCGGTCTCGAGGCCGAGCTGGGTGTGGCGCAGGCCGAGGAGCTCGGCGTAGCGCTGCTCGGCCTCGAGCAGCGCGCCGAGGCGCGCGATGATATCGAGGTCGCCGGGGCTGTCGGCGAGCACGCCGCGGTACATGTCGATCGCGGCGGCGTTGTCGCGCAGCTCGGTCGACGCCATCGTCGCGGCGCGCATGCGCAGATCGCGGCGCGTCGCCGGATCGAACGGCAGGCGCGCCGACTCGACGAGCAGGTCGACGGCGATGCGCGGGCGGCCGGCGGAGCGGTGGAGGTCGACGAGCCCGTCGATCGCCCAGCGCACGACGGCCTCCGCCGGGCGCGACGACTGGACGGACGACGAGCCGCGCCACGCGCCGGTCGCGCGGCCGAGCACCTGGCCGAGGATCGTGACCGACGCGTCGCGATCGCCCTGGCGGCTCGCGGTGTCGGCGGCCTCGACGAGCACGTCGAGGTCGCGGGGATCGGCGTCGGAGAGGCGGCGCAGGATGTCGAGGAGCGGCGCGCTCGGCCCGTTCGGCCGCAGCAGCTCGGCGACGGCGCGCAGCGTCTCC
>JAIOII010001231.1 GCA_019912685.1 Kofleriaceae bacterium | reverse complement strand
GTGTGGGTCACGGTCGCGAGCGACGGCGCGGGCGGCGCGGCCACGCTGACGATCGACTACCAGGAGGCGGATCCGGCGTGGGCGCCGTGCCTGCGCTCGCCCTTCCCGCTCGACGCCGTCGTCGTGAAGGCCGACTGGCGCCGCGCCGAGCTCGGCTTCACCATGCCCGTGTTCGACACGAGCGCCGCCGGGCTCGCCGGCTCGCTCGCGGGCAACCAGGAGTGGCTGCCGGCGAGCCAGGCCGATCCGGGCCCCGAGTCGATCTACACGCTCGCCCTGCCGACCGGCTCGCGCTACCGCCTCGCCGGCCTCCACCTCATGACCAAGGAGCTCGATCACTGGCTCTGGGTGACGATGTGGTGGTCGCCCGACCCCGACACCGACTTCGGCGCCGATCGTCCCGCGGCGATCACGGCGCTCGGCGGCCCGTGGCAGCACTACAAGATGTGCGTCGTCACCGCGTTCCGCGAGGGCGACCTCGATCCGCGCGGCGGCGCGACCGCCGCGTCGCTCGCCGAGTCCCTCGCCGCCGTCCACGCCGGCGCCGGCGGCCCGACCTGGTGCTCGAACCCGATGCTCGAGCTCGGCCACGGCAACGCCGCCTCGTCGTGCATCGGCTGCCACCAGCACGGCGGCCTGCCCTTGCGCAGCGAAGACATCCTCGCCGACGATGTCCGGTTCCCGGACAACGGGCGCGCCCAGGTGCGCAACAACTTCCCCGACGACTACACGTTCGCGGTCACCGACGGCGATCGCCTCGGCCGCATGTTCGCCGCCGAGGTCGAGTACTGGACGCCGCCCGCGCCGTAGCGCAGCGCGCGGATCAGGGCTCCCAGTCGTAGACGTCGTTGTGCGGGTGGACCGTGCTCCCGAGCGCGCGCGGCGCACCGAGGGCACCGCCGGTGACCTCGACGGCGAAGAGCTCGTGCGTGACCGGCGGCGGGACCGAGAACCCCGGACCGGCGACGTACGCCAGCGCGTTGCCGTTCGGCGACCAGCTCGCCCAGACGATCGGCTGTCCGGGCGCGACGAGCTCGCCGAGCATCACGGGCGCCGCGGGATCCTCGAGGTCGAGCACGCGCAGCGTCGCCTGCTCGACCGTGCCGGCGAGGTACGCGAGCCGGCGCAGGTCCGGCGAGAACCAGTGCGTGTTCGGGCTCACCTGCTGCACGATGCCCACCGCGGCCACCGGTTTCGGATCGCGCACGCCGTCGCGCGTCACGAGGAACTGCTGGGTGGCACCGACGGCGAGCACCCACGCGACGCGCGAGCCGGTCGCGCTCACGACCGGCGCGTCGACCCTCGGCGGCGACATCGTCGGCGTGTAGACGTGGCGAGCCTCCCAGCGGTCGCCGACCCGATCGAGGACCCACGCGGTCGATGCGTCGAGCCCGCCGGCCTGGTTCATGGCCTGGAAGACGATGTGGTCGCCGTCCGCGGTGGCGCGCGGATCCATCGCGTGCGGCGGGGCGCCGGCCACGAGGACGGGATCGCCGCCACACGCGGGCCGCATCGCGGGCGGCGAGGGCGTGAGGAGCCAGCGTCCGTCCGCGCTGTACACCGGGACGCTGCCGGTGCTGGCCTCGAGCAGCGTGCGGCGACCGGCCTCGATGTCGATGGCCTCCCAGTGCCGGTCGTCGACGTACCCGAGCACCTGCGATCCAGCGCGACCCCACCGGTAGTTGTAGGACGCGACGGGGCGCGGATCCGCAGCATCGGCGGGCGACACGTAGAACATGGTCGAGTCGTCGTCCCAGGCCTCGAAGCCGACGTAGCGGCCGTCGGGCGACCACGTCGCGTCGGCGAGCGTGCCCGGGATGCCGCTCGCGATGACCTCGGCGCCGCCACCGTCGGCGCGCAGCACGCGCACGACGCCGCCCGCCGGATCCGACTCGACGAGGTGGTCGCCGTGGGGTGACCATGCCTCGCGGGCGCGCTCGAACGGGGGAAAAGCCAGGATGTCGCCGCCCAGCTCGCGCACGGTGCCGGGCGACGCGACGTCGATCACGCCGACGCGTGCCGGCTCGAAGATCGCGTCACCCAGCGCGACCGCGACACGTCCGCCCGCCGGGGACCAGACGCCGGCGGGGTTCGAGACGTTGCCGTCGAGGCGCAGCGGTCCGGGCCCCGTGCCGATGGCGTCCAGCCGCTCCGGCGCCGCGCCCGGCCGATCGAAGTCGAGGAGGTAGAGCTGCGGGCGACCGTCGACCGTCGTCGAGTAGACGAGCCGCGTGCGGCCGCTCGGCGGGAGCCGCACCGCGGGACGTGGATCACCCTCGGAGCAGATCTCGACGACGGGGAGAGGCTCGGCGCACGCGGTGACGAGCAGTCCGGCGACGAACGAGGAGACCCAGCGAACCCGCATGCGCGTGCGCGAAGCAAGTCACGGGCCGCGCGGGATGTCCGCGATGTGCCACGTGTGGCAACGCCCGCCGAGCGACACGCGTGTCGCGGCTCGTCGGTCGCGGCTCAGCGGATGCGCACGGCGTCGGCGATGACGACCTTGCCGGGCGCGGCCCAGCGCGACAGCACGACCTTGTTCCAGCCGGCGGTGAAGTTGTACGTGCCGAGCTGCTGCCACGCCCCGCCGCCGGCCGTCTGGTTCTTCGCCGAGCGCCCGACCTCGGCGCCGCCGGCGTTGTACGCGATGAACGTCGCCGCCGTGCTGCGGTTCGAGCCGGCGGTCCACCACGCGTCGACCGTGCGCGACTGCGCCGACGACAGGTGGAACCAGAAGGTCGCCGGCGCGGAGACCTGATCGGTCGCGCCGAAGTAGTAGCCGCTGCCGTAGAAGCCGGGCGTCGAGGTCGCCGCCGACCACGCGCCGGTGAGCTCGATCTTCGCCTTGGCCATGTCGTTGTTGGCGTTGTTCGAGTCGACGACGATCGCCGTGCCCGACGGCGGCGGCGTCGTGCCACCACCGCCGCCGCCGCAGTGCGCGCGCACGCGGTCGAGGTAGCGGGTCCACGGCCAGTTCGCGCCCGGGTCGGTGCGGTTCCACGGCTGGAGCTGACCGTGGCCGACGATGTGGTGGCGGTCGCGCGGGATGCCGTGGCTGCGCGTGATGTCGCACGTGAGCTTGGTCGATGCCTCGATGAGGCCCGTCGCCCACGTCGTCTGCGACGCGAAGCCGGCGTGCTCGATGCCGACCGAGAAGCTGTTCACCGACACGCCGTTCTTGCCGCAGTCGGTGTTGCCGTTGCGGGAGCACGCGTAGCTGGCGGCGACGTGCCACGCGCGGTTGGCCTCGCGCACGAGCTGCGTGATCTCGGAGCCGCTGGCGTTCACCACGTAGTGCGCGCTCGCGCCGGCGGCGGAGTTGCGCAGCCAGCCCCAGCAGCCGGCGTAGTTGCCTTCGCACGTGTGGATGACGACGTGGCTCACGCGGTGGCCGCCGCGCGAGTTGTAGTTGGGCGACGGGCGCCACACCGACGCCGGGTAGTCGGCGGTGCCGGCCTTGGGCACGGCGACGCCCGAGATCGCGGCGAGCTCCGGGTGCGGCGGAACCGCGGCGATGAGCTCGCCCGACTCGGCGCGCTCCTCGACGCCGGACACCAGCGTGCCGTAGACGTCGCCTTGCACGTACTGCGCGACGGCGTCCGGATCGTCGATGCCGCTCCACGCGGCGAGGACCGGCGCCCACGCGGCGAGGTCCGTCCCGCTCACGCCCTGGGCGGCGGCCTCGTCGGCCAGGAGCAGCGCCGCGGCGCGGATGTTCGCCTCCACGTCGAGCGCCAGCTCCTCGGAGTCGACCCCGGCGCGCGCGGCGGCGCGATCGGCGACCGTCGAGCGGATGCCCATGACGCCGACCGACGTCGGCATGCCGTCGTGCTCGGCCTCGCCGCTCACCATCTGCCAGCGGGTCTCGACATGGCCGATCGCCGCGAGCAGATCCGCGGGCACGCCGGTCTCGGCGGCGGCCGCGGCGAACACGCGATCGAGATCGGTGACGACGGACGGATCGATTTCATCGACGAGCTCGTCGCCCTCGGGGGGCGCGCTGCAGGCGACGGCGGACAGACCAATGGCGAGCGCGCTCGCGAGCGCGTGGTTCCTCAACATGCTCCTCGCCTACAGCAGCGTCCGTGCCACGGCGCCGCGGATCCAGGTCACCTACATCTCGCCGTCCAGATCTCGCTCGATTGCGGCGTGAGCACGAATCGCCGGACGCAGACAGGCGGGGTAAGGCGGTCCCGCTGCGCACAGCCGATTGCACTGCCATGGTTGCGCCCGATGCTGCCAGCGTGGCTGCGCGAACGTCTGCGGGTTCCGGTGATCGGAGCGCCGCTCTTCATCATCTCCAACCCCGACCTCGTGCTCGCGCAATGCCGGGCCGGCGTCGTCGGCTCGTTCCCCGCGCTCAACGCGCGACCGCCCGAGCTGCTCGAACAATGGCTCTCACGCCTGACCACTGAGCTGACCGCGCAGGATGCGCCCTTCGCGGTCAACCAGATCGTCCACCGGTCCAACGATCGCCTCGAGCACGACCTCGCGCTCTGCGAGAAGTACCGGGTCCCGATCGTCATCACGTCGCTCGGCGCGCGCGAGGACCTGAACGCCCGCGTGCACGCGTGGGGCGGGATCGTGCTCCACGACGTCATCAACGTCGTGCACGCGAAGAAGGCGCTCGACAAGGGCGCCGACGGCCTCATCGCGGTGTGCGCCGGCGCCGGTGGCCACGCGGGCACGACGTCGCCGTTCGCGCTGGTCGAGGAGATCCGGCGCTTCTTCGACGGGCCGCTGGCGCTGTCGGGGGCGATCGCGACGGGCCGCGGCGTCCTCGCGGCGCAGGCGATGGGCGCCGACGTCGCGTACATCGGCTCGGCGTTCATCGCGACGCACGAGGCCAACGCCGTCGATCCGTACAAGCAGGCGATCGTCGAGGGCGCCGCCGCCGACATCGTCTACACCAACCTGTTCACCGGCGTGCACGGCAACTACCTGCGCGGCTCGATCACCCGCGCCGGCCTCGACGCCGACAACCTGCCGGTGAGCGACCCGTCGAAGATGAACTTCGGCGGCGGCGCCTCGGCCAAGGCGTGGAAGGACATCTGGGGCTGCGGTCAGGGCATCGGCAGCGTGCGCGAGGTGGTCGGCGCCGCCGACCTCGTCGCGCGCCTCGTCCGCGAGTACGCCGACGCGCGCGCTCAGCTGACGAACGAGAGATCCGAGGCCGAGCGCGGCCTCAGCCCCTTCTCGTCGAGCCAGGCGTCGTTGAAGAGCCGCGACGTGTAGCGGCCGGCGCCGTCGGTGAGGATCGTGACCACGGTCTTGCCGGGCCCGAGCTTGCGCGCCAGCTTCACCGCGCCGACGCAGTTGAGGCCGGCCGAGCCGCCGACGAACAGGCCGTCCTTCTCGAGCAGCCAGTGCACCATCTGCACCGACTCGCGGTCGGTGCCGGCGAACGCGCCGTCGAGCTTGCCGGTCGCGAAGTTCTTCGTGATGCGGCGGATGCCGATGCCCTCGAGGATGCTCGAGCCCGTGGCGTCGAGGCTGCCGTGCGTGACGTAGTTGTAGAGCGAGCTGCCCTCGCAATCGACGAGGTAGCACTGCGTCGCCGGGCTCACCGACTTGAGGTACGCCGAGATGCCGCCGATCGTGCCGCCGGTGCCCGACGCGCACACGAAGCCGTCGACGGTGCCGGCCTCCGCCACGATCTCCGGACCGGTCGTGTCGATGTGCGCCTGCGCGTTGGCCGGGTTCTCGAACTGGTCGGCCCAGAACGCGCCGCGCTCCTCGGCGAGCCGGCGCGCCACGTGGTAGTAGTTGGCCTGGTCGGCGAAGGGCTTGGGCGGCACGAGGTGCAGGACGGCGCCGAGCGCGCGCAGCATCTCGATCTTCTCGGCGCTCTGGTTGTCGGGGATGACGATGTGGCAGGTGTAGCCGCGCGCGCGGCACATGAGCGCCAGCCCGATGCCGGTGTTGCCGGCGGTGCCCTCGACCAGCTCGCGCGTCGCGTTGCCGCCGAGCTTGCCCTCCTTCTCGGCGGTGAGGACGATGTGGCGCGCGGCCCGATCCTTGACGCTGCCGCCGGGTTGCAGGTGCTCGGCCTTGCCGAGGATGGTGCAGCCGGTCGCCTCGGACAGGCTGTGGATGCGGATGAGCGGCGTGGCGCCGACGGCGCCGATGAACCCGTCACGAATGGTCACGACGCCGAAGATACGACATGCACGCGCCCGACGATCCGGCCGATGCCGCCTCAGTAACCCCGTGGGGGTGATTCTCGCGGCGGCCGCGCCGTGGTGAGATGACGAGCGGGGGACCTCCGGCATCTGCCGGGGGCATCGATGTCGTCCACGCGCAGCGCGCGTCGCCGGAGGAGAACATGCTCGAGGTTCATCGGCCGCCCGAGGACGAGGACGGGCTGCCCGAGTACGTCCGTGATCGGCCGCGCGCCCTCGAGTGGGAGCGGCCGACGGCGTGGCTGCTCGGCGCACACGTCCTCAGCTCGCTGCGCCAGCTCGTCCTGTCGGCGATCCACACCGGCTTCGACCTCCGCGACTGGATGACGGCGGAGCCGCGCGGCATCGCGCTCCACCACGAGGGGCAGCCGCGACCCGAGGACGACACCGGCGACGGCGCCTACTGGTTCGACTTCGTCGCTGACACGGGGGACGCGCCCGCCCTCGTCTACTGCCTCGGCCGCGCGCTCCAGCGCAAGGAGCTCGTCGTGGAGCAAGGCGGCAAGCGGGTGACGCTGCCGCGCGGACGCATGCTCGTGGTCGGCGGCGACACCGCGTATCCGGTCGCCGACAAGACCGCGCTGTGCGAGCGCTGGCAGGCACCGCTCGTGTGGGCGAGCCGGCAGCCCGACAGCGCGCGGCCGGCGTCGCCGCTGCCCGTGTTCGCGATCCCCGGCAACCACGACTACTACGACGCGCTCGACGGGTTCGGCCGCCAGTTCCGCAAGCAGGTGACCGCGGACGGCGTGGCGAGCGTGAAGGGCGCCCCGCCACCCCTGCGCCTGCCCGGGTACGCGCGCTGCCAGAGCGCGACGTACTTCCGCCTGCACCTGCCCTTCGACTGGCAGGTGTGGGGCGTCGATCTCGGCACGCATCCCGACCGGGGTCAGCCGATCGACACGCGCCAGCTGGAGTACTTCCGCGGCGACGGTCGGTCGACTCCGAAGAAGCTGATCGTCGTCACGTCGGTGCCGGTGGCCGTGCACCACGCGGCAACCGCGTCGCTCGTCGCGCCGTTCAAGGCGCTCGGCCTCGCGCCTACGTTCGCGCCGCACCACCGGTTCGACGCGGACGATCCGCCGGACGTGCGCCGGCTGCCCGACACCTCGATGCGCATCGATCTCTCGGGTGACGTCCACCTCTACGAGCGCTACTTCGGCTCGAAGCGCACGGGCCCGGACGGGGTGGAGAGCGCGCACGACGAGCAGGGCCCCGACAAGGCGAACTACGCCGCCGTCGTCTCGGGCCTCGGCGGAGCGTTCCACCACCCGGTGCAGGTGCGCGCGGGCGACGCCGACCGGCGCGTGCGGCCGCAGAGCACGTGGCCGACCGAGGAGAAGTCGCGCACCGACATCGGCGAGGTGCTCACGCGCCCGCGCAAGGTCTTCCAGGCCGGGTCCGTCGGCGTGCTCGGCGGGCTGCTCGGCGCGCTCTTCTTCCTGCTCGCGCACGAATGGTCCGGCCCCGGCGTCCTCGCGCTGCCGGCCCTGCTCGCGGCCGGGAGCCCGGGAAAGGCCGAGGTCGCGCGCGACTTCGGCGCCGCGGCGGCGTTCGTCGCGGGCCTCGGCGTGTGGATCGGCGTCGCGCTCGCGATCCGCGCCTGGACCTCGCGCATCCGCAAGCGGGCGTTCGACCCGCGCGCGTCGTGGAGCTGGATCCATCGCGCGCTCGACGACCTCCTGCGCAAGCCGCTCCTCGTGCGCGTGCTCCGGTGGTTCGGCGCGAACCGCCGCGTCGTCATCTCCGTGCTGCGCCGGCTCGTGCCGTGGAGCCTGTTCCTCGCGAGCTTCGCCGGCGTCCTGTGGTGGGCCGACCACCTCGACCTCGGGCGACGTGACGCGCTCGGCACGAACATCGCGGCCACGCTCCTCGTCGTGTGGATGCTCGCGTTCCCGCTCCTCACCAACATGCAGTGGCGCGAGCCGTCGCTGGCGCGGGCGTACCGGGGCGTGCCGTTCGTTCTCCTCGGGGCCGTGCACGGCGTCGCCCAGCTCTACGCGCCGTACCTGTGGGCCGAGGCGACGTGCGCGATGATCGTTCCGTTCGCGCTGCTCGTCGGCTACTGGTGCGTCCGGCCGCTCGCCAACGAGCTCCTGCGCGTGACGGGCCGGGGGTTCGTGCTGATCTGGCTCCTGCTCGTCGTCGGTGCCCTGGGCACGCCGCTCGTCCTGCTCGTGCGCCGCGAGCTCGACGGGATCGTGCTGGCGTCGCTGTACGCGTGGCTGGGCGTCTGCGTGCTCGGCGTGGTCGCCGGCGCGTACCGGCTGAAGCGGCGGCTGCGTGAGCGCCTCGCCGACGTGCGCACCGACGACGAGCGGCGCGCGTTCCCCAAGGTGCGGCGGTGGAAGTGGATCGGCTTCGCCACGCTCGTCTGGCTCGTGTTCCCGCTCCAGATCGTCGCGATCGCGCTACTGCCGGACGCCGCGGACTGGAGCCTGTCGACGAACGCGCGCGAAGGTGTCGGCTTCGCGGCGGCCGTGCTCGGCGGCGCGATCTTCGCGTGCCTGTGGCTCGGCTGGTACCTGCTCGTGTGCCTGCAGTGGGGCTGGCACGGCAACGACGCCGGCTCCGTGGCGCGCATCGACGACTACGCCGAGCTCCTGCGCATCAAGCTGACGGCGGACACGGCGGAGGTTTGGACGATCGGCGTCGACGCGCGCGAAACCGCGGAGGGGGACTATCCGGCGACCATCCGTCTCGTCGATCATTTCACGGTCACCACCAAGGGGGGATGATGAAGCGACGCGCTGGGTTCGCCGTGCTCGTGGTCCTGGTCGCGCTGGTCGGTCGGCCGGCGAACGAGGCCCGCGGCGAGAACTTCCTGGTCCGCAAGCTCAAGGGCGCCGGGCGCGCGATCGGCGGCATCCTCGGCGCGCCGGTCGGCGGGTTCGCGGAGGCGGCGGCGACGCCGACGATCCGCAGCGCCGAGGGCACGGGGCGCCGCCTGCTCTACGACTTCGAGGGGGTGGCGGCGCGGCGCATGGATCAGGCGGCGACGCTGGTCAGCGGCGTGGTCGACAGGACGTTCGACAACACCGGGAGGCTCGTCGGCACGATCGACGCGTCGCTCGAGGCGCGCATCGTGCAAGTGACGACCTCGGCGAACGCGACGATCGACAACGTCGGCGAGGAGGCGCGCGCGACGATCGGCGCCGCCGATCGCATGATCGCGAACAACATCGCGCGCGCGCGCAAGGCGACGCTGCAGATCCTCGACCGGGTCGACCAGGCGGCGGCCGACCGGCTGGCGCAGATCGACGAGATCATCCGCCTGCGCCTGGGCGACGTCGGCCAGCTCGTGCACGGAACGCTCGCGCAGGTCGACGAGATCGCCAAGGCGCGCATCGAGCAGCTCGACGAGGTCGCGGGGCGGCGCATCGGCAACCTCGACGTCGTCGCCACCAAGCAGAGCCTCTCGATCGAGGCGATGCTGCTCCGGCTGGCGGCGCTCCTCGGCGCGTTCTTCTTCTTCGCGTTCCTCATGTGGTCGGCGTGGGTGAACTTCGTCAAGCACTCGAACGTCATCGACACGATCCGCGAGAACGGGACCACGCGCGAGGAGCGCCGCACGATCCAGCGCAAGCTCGGGCTGTGGGCGCTGCAGACGGTGTTCGCGGCGGCGTGCTTCGCGGCCGTGCTCGTCGTCGCCTACATGATCCCGAAGGACGCGGAGCGGCGGAGCGCGGCGCAGATCGCGGAGCACCAGACGGCGCTCGTCCACGCCGCCCGCGTCTACGACTTCACCGCTGTCCGCTACCACCACTCGCAGCTCGAGATCCTGCGGCCCGGCGACGCGCGCTTCCGCGGGATCGCGGAGAAGGCCGAGCTCCTGCGCGACATGTTCGGCCGGCCGGCGCGCCTGCACACGGCGGAGGGGTTGCGCGAGGTCGAGGCGGCGATCGCCGGGGCGCGCACGCTCCTCCCCGACGATCCCGACCTGCTCGTGATCGAGGCGTACGTCATCTGGCAGGTGGGCACGTCGCGCGCCGACGAGCTCGACGCCGCCGACCTGTGCGCGCAGGCCCTGGCGATGCGGTCGCCGTCGCTGGTCGATCGCTTCCTGCCGACGCGGTTCATGCTCCGGCCGCTGGCCGAGAGCTACATCCGCAACTTCCGCCACGACCCGTACGAGCCGAGCGCGGAGGAGCGCGAGGCGTACGACCGCGTGGCGGCCGCGCGCATCGGCGAGCGCTCGCACCTCGAGCAGCTCCAGCAGGTGTTCGCGTACGACGAGCTCGTCGCCACGCTCGATCGCGCGGTGGCGCCGGCGTACCTCGCGATGCTCGACGCGCACGCCGCGTACGAGCGGCTGGCGGCGACGAGGCCGTACACCGCCGAGGTCGCGGCGCAGGTGACGACGGCGCTCGCCGCGCGCACGGCCCAGGCCGAGCTCGTCGTGCAGGCGTGGGAGGCGTTCGACCAGGGGCTCGCCCGGTCGCCGTGGCTCGCCGGGGATCCCGCGGCGCTCAACGCGTTCACGCTCGACGACTCGGTGCTGTCGCACGCGCTCTACTTCTGGGACGACGCGCAACCGCGCCCGGCG
>JAIOII010001230.1 GCA_019912685.1 Kofleriaceae bacterium | reverse complement strand
GCGTGGGGGCGCGCGCCGTCGTCGTGGCGGCCCGCTCGCTGGGGTTCACGATGGACGACCTGCCGCGCCCGCGCGCGCTGCACGCGCAGCTCGCGGTCGACGTCGAGGTGCTCGACGGGCTGACCGTGACCCCGGGGCTGTTCGCGATCGACGCCGACGACGTCGAGCTCCCCCAGACCGTGCTCGAGCGGACGTCGGTGGGCGATCCGGTGATCTCGCCGTTCGGCGCCGTGGCGCGCGAGCTCATGGGCGAGGCGCTCGGCCAGGAGCTCGGCGATCTCGACGAGGCGCAGACGCCGTACGGCCGCGGCCGCGCGCGCGGGGTCGACCTCGTCGCGCGCCTCGATCGCGGCCGCTGGCGCGGCCTCCTGTCGTACACGCTGTCGCGGACCGAGCGCAGGAGCTCGCTGACCTACGCGGTCCCGCACTGGCAGCCGTACATCCTCGACCAGCCGCACAACCTGTCGGCGGCCCTGTCGGCGCGGCTCGGCTGGTGGCGGATCGGCGCGCGCTTCCGGTACGTGAGCGGCGGGCCGATGCCGTACGACGGCTTCATGCTGCCCCAGCGGCTGCCGGACTACCTCGACCTCTCGGTGCGGGTCGAGCGCGGCTGGCGCCGGCGGTGGGGCGAGGTGCACGCGTTCGTCGACGTGCAGAACGCGACCAACCGCAAGAACGTCGAGGACATCATCTCGCAGACCACGGGGCCGCGCGAGATCACCGGCCTCCCGTTCCTGCCGTTCGTCGGCCTCGAGTACCGCCCGCCGGCGCGCTGATCACGGAGACGGCGGCGGCGCGCGGCCCGAGTCCTCGCTCCATCCGGGACGCGACATGATCGGCCCGAGGTCGACCGCCTCGAAGCTCGACGCCTCGACCGACTGGACCTGGCTGATCGTCTGCGCCTGCCACGCCCCGCTCGGATCGCCCTGAACGTACATGTCCGAGCCGCCGTCGGCGATGTACATGCCGTACGTCTTCATCGCCTGGAGGATCGCCCTGGCCTGCGTCGTGTAGCTCGCGGGGATCTGGTAGCTCGCCTTCAGGCGGAAGAGCTGGCCCATCGGCGGCAGGTTCGTCGACGTGGTGCCGTTCGACGTGAGGTGGCGCGCCGGCCACACGTACCCGATGCGGATCTTGTTCGACTGGATCGTGAAGCGGAGCGCGTGGCGGATCGTGCCGGTCGACGCCTCGTCGGCGCGCAGGAGCAGCGGCAGGATGGGGAAGCCGGCGGCGTCGGCGGACGTCCAGCCGTCGGGGCGGAGCGCGTTCGAGCGCAGGTCGAACGCCGCCGAGCCGAAGATGTTCCACGCGCCGGCGGTGAAGTAGGCGTGGTACGTCTCCCAGAGCCAGCACGTCGCCGTGTCGACGACGAGGATGTGGTGGTCGCCGTACGGCATGTGGTCGGCGGCCGTGTTGATGCCGCCCTCGACCAGCGGGCTCGCCGGGATCGGGAGGAGCGGCGTCGGCGCCGCCGCGGCCGTGCACGGCTGGACGAACGTGTGGCTCGTGCCGATCGCGCAGTCCGACTCCGGCCGCGGGTTCCACGACATGTCGGGGTCGCTCGACGCGTAGACGACGCTCGGCCACGTGAACGAGCTGCCGTCGACGAGGTTGTACGGGATGCCGTAGTAGTCCGCGGCCTGCTGGTCGGTCTCCATCCCGAGGTCGAGGTGGACGCGGCGCGTGCCGCCGATCGTCGCGATGAACGCGTCGCTGTCGGGGTGCACCGGCAGGCCGTCGACGCGCGTGTTGAAGATGTGATCGGCCGGCAAGGACGGGCAGGGGCCGATCATCGGCCCGTCGCCGCCGCCGCAGCCGGAGTCCATGACGCCGCAGAAGTCGGGCGGCGGGCCGTCCGTCGGCGCGTCGTCGTCGTTGCCGTCGGTGACGTCGGTGACGTCGCCGTCGCCATCGCCGGCAGCGTCGTCGCCGCCTCCGCCGCAGGCTGCGGCGGAGGCGATCACCAGGCCGAGGGGGAGGGGCCAGCGCATGGCCCCATCATGCGCCTCTACTTGCCGCAGGTCGACTCGGCCGCGCTCGACGTGATCGCGGACTTCTGCGCATCGGTGATGAGCCCCAGCTTCAGCAGCGTCTGCGCCGACTGCGCGACGCACGACACGTACTGGCCGTGGTTGCGCCACCTGACGCTCGAGCCGCGCGGGCCGGCGCACGGGCAGAGCTGGGCGACGGTGCAGCCGGTGGCCGGATGCACCAGCCCGCCGACCGGCGTCTGCGGGCACTGGTCGGTGCCGTTGCCCACGCCGTCGCCGTCGCGGTCGGCGTCGCAGACGTCGCCGGCGCCGTCGCCGTCGAAGTCCTCCTGGCCGGCGTTGGCGAGGAGCGCGCAGTTGTCGGTGCCGTCGGCGACGCCGTCGTTGTCGTCGTCCGGGTCGCAGACGTCGCCCATGCCGTCGGGCTCGTGATCCGCCTGCAGCGGGTTCACGTGCAGCGGGCAGTTGTCGCCGCCGTCGAGCACCGAGTCGTTGTCGTCGTCGGCGTCGCACGCGTCGCCGGCGAGGTCGTGATCGGTGTCGAGCTGGCTCGGGTTGGCCAGCACGGGGCAGTTGTCGCGCACGTCGTCGACGGTGTCGTTGTCGTCGTCGGCGTCGCAGTCGTTGCCCATGCCGTCGCTGTCGAAGTCCCACTGCAGCGGGTTGTTCACGGTCGGGCAGTTGTCGGCGTCGTTGGCGACGAGGTCGCCGTCGAGGTCCGGGTCGCACAGGTCGCCCGGCCCGTCGCCGTCCTGGTCTGCCTGGTCGGCGTTGGGCGCCGCCGGGCAGTTGTCACCGTCGTTGGCCACGCCGTCGCCGTCCTGGTCGCCGTCGCACGCGTCGCCCTGGCCGTCGCCGTCGAGATCGCCCTGGCCCTCGTTGGTGGTCAGCGCGCAGTTGTCGAGCACGTCGAAGACGCCGTCGCCGTCGTCGTCGGTGTCGCACGCGTCGCCGAAGCCGTCGCCGTCGGTGTCGAGCTGGTCGACGTTGGCAACGGTCACGCAGTTGTCGATGCCGTCGGTCGCGCCGTCGTTGTCGTCGTCGGGGTCGCAGGCGTCGCCGGCGGGGTCGCCGTCGAGGTTGGCCTGGTCGGCGTTGGCGAGGAGCGGACAGTTGTCGGCCTCGTCACCGACGAGGTCGCCGTCGTCGTCGGCGTCGCAGACGTCGCCCTCGCCGTCGTGGTCGAGGTCGGCCTGGTCGGCGTTGGCGACGAAGTGACAGTTGTCGGCGCCGTCGGGGCGGCCGTCGTCGTCGTCGTCGGGGTCGCACGCGTCGCCGCCGCCGTCGCCGTCGTTGTCGCGCTGCTCGGGGTTGGCGACGAGCGCGCAGTTGTCGGCCGCGTCCTCGAAGCCGTCGTTGTCGTCGTCGGCGTCGCACGCGTCGCCCTGGGCGTCGCCGTCGCTGTCGGTCTGGTCGAGGTTGCGCAGCACGGGGCAGTTGTCGCCCGTGTCGGCGACCTCGTCGCCGTCGTCGTCGGCGTCGCAGGCGTCGCCGAGCGCGTCGCCGTCGAGGTCGGCCTGGTCGGCGTTCACGACCGTCGCGCAGTTGTCGGACTCGTCGCCGAGGCCGTCGTTGTCGTCGTCGAGGTCGCAGGCGTCGCCCTGGGCATCGCCGTCGGTGTCGGTCTGCTCGAGGTTGGCCGCGGTGGGGCAGTTGTCGCCGGCGTTGGCGACGCCGTCGCCGTCGAGGTCGTCGTCGCAGGCGTCGCCGTCGCCGTCGCCGTCGATGTCGGTCTGCGCCGCGTTGCCCGTGAACGCGCAGTTGTCGTCGAGGTCGGCGACGCCGTCGCCGTCGTCGTCGAGATCGCAGGCGTCACCCTCGCCGTCGAGGTCGTTGTTCGCCTGCTCGGGGTTGGCCGTGGTCGCGCAGTTGTCGGCGGCATCGAGCACGCCGTCGCGGTCATCGTCGGGGTCGCACGCGTCGCCCGCGCCGTCGCCGAGGAGGTCGGCCTGGTTCGCGTTCGCCGTCTCCGGGCAGTTGTCGCTCGCGTCGGCCACACCGTCGCCGTCGCGGTCGTCGTCGCACGCGTCGCCGCGACCGTCACCGTCGAGGTCGGCCTGGTCGGCGTTGGGGATGGTGGCGCAGTTGTCGGCGTCGTCCGCGCGGCCGTCGCCGTCGTCGTCGGCGTCGCACGCGTCGCCCAGCCGGTCGCCGTCCAGATCCTCCTGGCCCGGGTTCGCGAGCTGCGCGCAGTTGTCGTCCTCGTCGCGCGCGCCGTCGCCGTCGTCGTCCGCGTCGCACGTGTCGCCCTGGCCGTCGCCGTCGAGGTCCTCCTGGCCGGGGTTGGCGAGGAGCGCGCAGTTGTCGCCGCCGTCGGCCACGCCGTCGCCGTCGTCGTCGGTGTCGCAGGCGTCGCCGGCGCCGTCGAGATCGGTGTCGCGCTGGTCGGGGTTGGCCACGTCCGGGCAGTTGTCGGAGCCGGTGAGCACCCCGTCGAGATCCGGATCCGCCGGGATCAGGATGGCGAAGATGCCGAGCTGCGTGGTGTCGCCGCAGATCGTGTTGCTCGACGTGTCGATCGTGACGTTCGCCAGATCGACGAGGCCGTTGCCGTCGTAGCGGGTGAGCCGGAGCTGGCTCTCGCGGCCGTCCTGCGGCACCCAGCTGTCCGAGTAGGCGATGCACACGCGGTGCGTCCCGCTCGTGACCGCCGTGGTCTGCAGGTCGTAGAACGCCTTCTGGCCGTTCGGCGCGTACACGTCCCAGCCGGCCGGCGGCTGCGGGCCGAGCGGGCTCACCGTCGCCGACGTGACGCCGCCGGTGGTGACCTGATCGAACGTGATGGTGACGCTCGGGATCGGCGAGACGACGACGTCGTCACCCGACGACGTCTGCTGCGGCACCTCGAGCGTGATCCGGAAGTTGCCGAAGACGATCGACTGACCGTTGACGCTGCCGTAGGCGTAGATCTGGTAGGTGCCTGGCCGACCGGTGACGCGCACCGAGGGGCGTCCCGTCGTGCCGTTGTAGCGGGCGTAGAGCGACGCGCTGCGGCCGCTCGCGTTGACCAGCGAGCCGTTGATGTACGGCTGCGTGATCAGGACCTCCGGGGCTCCCGCTCCCTCGACCACGTCGAAGATGATGTCGGTGGAGACGGTGGTCAGCTCGTAATCGGGGATCGTGATCGGCGAGCCGGCGGTGACGGTCACGGCGGGGCGCGTGTAGTCGTTCTCGACGTACTGGAAGTAGCCGTTGGTCGGGTAGCCGTACAGCACGAGCTGGGTGTTGCTGTACGTTCCCGGCGGGGCCGCGAACGACATCGTGCTGTCGCTGTCGATGTAGTCGTACTGGTTCCAGCCTCCGCCCGAGAAGTAGCCGTACGCCGTCCATGACGCCGGCCGATCACCCGTCCAGTTCAGGCGCATCTTGCCGGTCTGGAGCGAGGCGCTGAAGTTCCGCGTCGAGGTCTGGCCCGCGCTCACCAGCGTGTACTGGGCCGGATGCTGGAGGAAGTTGAACGGAGCGCGGAAGTACGTGTACCCGTAGGTGTAGTAGTTGTACGAGGTCGACGTGCCGAGGGAGAGGTTGCTGAACGTGAACGGGGAGATCGGGCTGTAGAGGTACTGGTACTGGGACGACGCGCCCGACGCATAGACGTACGAGTAGTTGAAGAACGTGTCGGCGTTCTCCACCCGCATCTCGCCGGCGATGCTGCCGTAGTTGGTCGGCGACGGCGGCGGCGGCGCCGGCACGTCCCACGTGAAGCTCACCGAGGCGCCGCTCTCGCCGAGCGCGATCGAGCGCGACGGGATCGAGGTCGCGATGGTGGAGCCGTCCGAGCGCCGGACGTACACGTAGCCGTAGACGTTGACCGCGCTGTCGCGGATCATGGGCAGGACGAGGCTGCCGCTCGTGGTGTTCGGGTACGCGTAGCCGTAGCCGTTGTAGCTCTCGGTGCCCTCCGCGGCGTTCGCGTAGAGGTTGAGCTGGTAGATCGTGCCGCCGGTGACCTGCACGTCGAGCGTGATGCGCGCGGTCTCGTAGTGGAAGTCCGCGACCGCCTCGCCGCCGACCGGCACCGAGTACGTCGGCGAGCTCCGGTTGACGTTCACGTAGCTCTGGGGCAGGAGGTACGCGTTCAGGGTCGCCCGGTAAGGGTGACCGCCGGGCACGATCAGCGAGTACGTCGAGCCGCCGAAACTGCGATTTCCGCTGAGACCGCTCCCGTCGGTCGCGCTCGCGCTGATCGAGGACGACGTGCCGTACAGCGTCTCGCCGCTGAACGACACGCTGCCGCGCAGGGTGCCGGGATGGATCTCGGCCTGGGCCCAGGCGCGCCCCGCCGTTGTCGCCATCAAACCGCAGAAAGTGAGAATCGCTAGTTTCTTCACGTGACCCCCGAGGTCTCGGCGCCATGTGGGCGCCTGGCTCCTCGGGATGTACATCGACTGCAGCGGAAAACGATGTAACGGAAGACACCGTGCGACAGGAATGTGAATGTGGGACGGGTACGGTCAGGGTAGCGGGATCTCGAACGTCTCGTCGATGGTCGGATCTCCCTCCGGGAGCGATTCGGTGTTCACGAACAGGACGACCGGCATCCCCCGAAGCTGATCGATGCAGGCCTTCACCTCGGGCGCGATCGACTCGGCGTTGCCGCCGAGGAGCATCACCTCGCGGGCCATGTACTGCTGCATCTCGGGGCTCGACGCCTCCGCGCGCCGCTCCATCACGATCCGGATCGGCTGCGGGCGCGGCGGCTTCTCGGACATCGGCACGCACGCGTGCAGGCGCTGGATGAGCTCGTTCTGGAGCGACGTCATCGCGCGCCCGCGCGCCATCTGGAACGGCGTGGCCGTGATCGCCGCGCCGTCGTCCGCGTGCGGTACCGCCTCGGCGGGCAAGCTCCCGCCGCGCCGCGGCGG
>JAIOII010001229.1 GCA_019912685.1 Kofleriaceae bacterium | reverse complement strand
GTCGCCGCCCTCCACGCGGCGACCGACTGCGCCGCCGCCGCGCCGCTCCTCGCCGAGTACGTCACCCGCTTCCCTTCGGGGCCCGACCTCGCCGCCGTCGTCGCCTGGCGCGAGCGCTGCGCCGCGCCGTGATCACCGGGGCGCGGCGTCGACGTCGAGGTCGGCGATCAGCGCCTTCATCTCGGCGATCTCGCGGCGCTGGCTCTCGATGATCTGATCCGCGAGCCGGCGGACGCGCGGGTCGCTGATCTGCGCGCGCTCGCTGGTCAGGATCGCGATCGAGTGGTGCGGGATCATCGCGCGCATGTACGCGACGTCCTCGACGGTGCGCTGGCTGCGCACGAGGTAGAGCGAGAGCGCGAACAGCGCCGCCGCGCCGCCCAGGATCGCGAGGTTGATGCGCCGGCTGCCGAGCATCTTCCACATGAACGGCAGCATGAGGGCCGCCATCGACGCGCCCATCAGCAGGGCCATGTAGACGCGCGTCTCGCTGAAGGTCACGTGCTCGAACCGGTACGTGTTCAGGTACATCAGCCCGAACATCACGACCGTCGCCGCCGCGACCATGCCGCCGAATCGTACGTACGCCGTGCGCATGTCCGGACGAGATGCAGGCCCCGTACCAGCGGGCACGCCGCACACGCGGTCGACGCGCCGATCAGCTGTCCTGGCGCACCGGGACCGTGAACGTCACCGTCGTGCCGCGGCCGGGGTCGCTGGAGATGCGGAAGGCGCCGCCGGCCTTGCCGACGATGCGCTGGCACTGCGCCACGCCGAGCCCCGTGCCCTGGCGCTTGGTCGTGAAGAACGGCGTGCCGATCCGCTCGAGGACCTCGGGCGGGATGCCGCCGCCGCTGTCGCGCACCTCGAAGCGCACCGCGTTGGGCTCGATCGTCGCCGAGACGACGACGCCGCCGTCGGGCTGGCCGCGATCGCCGACGGCCTGGGCCCCGTTGGTCACGACGTTGATGAGCACCTGCGTGAGCTCGGTCGCGCTCATGCGCACGGTCGGCAGCGCCTCGGGGCCGTCGTAGCGCAGGAAGCTGCGCGCGCGCACGGCGACGTCCGCGCACACGCCGAGGGCGTGGCGGATCACGGGCACCGGCTCGCTCGTGCCGAGCTGCTGTCGCTGGCCGCCGCGCAGGAACTGGTGCAGGTCGGCGGTCATGCCGCGCATGTGATTGGCGCTGTGGCTGACCTCGCCGATGATCTCGGCGAGCTCGCTCACCAGGTCGTTGACCAGCTCGCGCTCCTTGGGCGCCAGGTTCGCCGTCTCGGCCATGCGCGCGACGGTGGGCACGGCCCTGGCGAGGTAGCTCAAGCGATCGCAGTTCATCAGCATGCTGACGACCGGCTGGTTGAGGTCGTGCACGACCGCCCCGACGATGCTGCCGAGCGTCGCGAGCCGCTCCGTCTCGAGCAGCCGGTGCTGCAGCGCCGCCGAGTCGCGCGAGAACTGCCACGCCGCGATCGCCCAGCGCAGGAGCTGCTCGAGCTCCTCGCGGTTCCATGGCTTCACGATGTAGCGCGCGACGAGGCCTTCGTTGATCGCCGCCAGGATCGGCTCGATGTCGGCGTATGCCGTGATCACCACGCGCACGACCTCGGGGTGGTCCTTCTTGACCCGGCGCAGGAGGTCGTCGCCGCTCATCTGCGGCATGCGCTGGTCGGTCAGGAGCACCGCCACCGTGTCGCTCGCGAGGATGTCGAGGGCCTCGTGGCCATCGGCGACCGTCTTGATGCGGAACTTGCCGGCGAACGAGCGCTCGAACACGATGCGATTCGGACGCTCGTCGTCGACGTACAGCACCAGGGGGCCACGATCCGGGGTGTCGTTCACAGGAGACGCCGTCATCAGCTCACCTCGGGAGGCTCGGGTAGATCGACCGCGAAGACGGTGCGATCACCCCGGGCCCGTAGCTCGAGTGTACCTCCATGTCGATGGACGAGGTCGCGTGAAGTGGAAAGTCCGAGGCCGGTGCCCTGGCCGGGGGGCTTGGTCGTGAAGAAGGGCTCGAAGATGCGGTCCCGGATGGCCTGTGGGACGCCGGGGCCACTGTCGGTGACCTCGATCGTCACCCGGCCGGGGCGCTTCGACGTTGCCAGCTCGATCCACCCGCCTGGACCCGCCGCGTGAGCGGCGTTCTCGAGCAGGTTGGTCAGCACCTGGGACATCACCGGCGCGGCGCAGCGGATCGGCCCCGTGTACTCGGTCCTGGTCCGCAGATCGAGGCCACTGATCGCGGCCGAAGCGTTCGCGAGCGCACGGTCGATGACGTCGCCGACGGGAACCCGGCGCAGATCGAGGTCGCCGGAGCGGCGGAAGCCGAGGAGCTGGCGCGACAGGAACGCGACCTGGTCGGCGCACTCGGCCATGACGTCGATGAGCTGCGTGACCGGGTGCTCGGGGTCGGCGAGCTCGGGCGGCAGCATCTCCTTGAGCGGCGCGACGGCGTTGACGATGCCGTTGGCCGGGTTGCGCAGCTCGTGCGCGAGGCCGGCCGACATGGCGCCGAGCGAGGCGAGCTTCTCGGCGTCGTAGAGCTGGCGGGTGAGCGCGCGGTGCGCGAGCTGCGCGCGCACGCGGGCGCGCAGCTCGACCGGATCGAACGGCTTGGTGAGGTAGTCCACGGCGCCGACGCCGAAGCCGACGAGGCGATCGTCGATGCCGGCGCGCGCGGTGAGCACCAGCACCGGGGCCGGCGGCACGCCGGGGATGTCGCGGAACCGGCGCGTGAGCTCGAAGCCGTCCATGCCCGGCATCTGCACGTCGGTGATGAGGAGGTCGGGGTGGTGCTGCTCGGCGAGCGCGAGCGCGGTCGCGCCGTCGTGCGCGACGAGGATCGCGTGGTCCTCGGAGAGGAGGCGCGCGATCGAGCCGGCGAGGGCGAGGTCGTCCTCGGCGAGGAGGATGGTGCCGTGGCTCGTGCCCAGCGGATCGATGCGCGGCGGCACCGTCGTCTGCTCCGTCGCCACGCCGAAGTCGCCGGGCGCGAGGCGCAGCGCGGTCGGCCCGGTCGCCGGCAGCGACGCCGCGGGCGCGAGCGTGAAGCGGAAGAT
>JAIOII010001228.1 GCA_019912685.1 Kofleriaceae bacterium | reverse complement strand
GCCCGAGACCGAGGCGCGGCCCGTCGATCGACTCGATCGCCATCGCGAGCCCGCCGGGCGCGCACGGCGGCCCCTGCGCGAAGCCCTCCGCCGGCGCGACGACGAGCCGCGCCTCGGTCTCGGGCCCGTAGTCGCCGTCCTCGGCGATGACGTCGTCGGGGTGGTTGCGGTTCCACAGCCGCTGGAACGCGAGCACGTCGGTGCCGCGGATGTCGGGCGACTGCTGGTGATCGAAGTGCACCGGATCGCCGGGCACCGTCTGGTCCCACGCGTGGTCGGCGAGCGTCGACACCCACGCGCTGTAGTTCGACACGTCGATCGCGCGCCCGCTCTCGTGGTTCGAGCCGCCCGGCGTCGCCGCCGCCGTGATCCCGCATCGCCCGAGCTGGAACCAGCGGTAGAGGAGGTACTGCTGGGCCACCGTGCGATACGCGCTCGTCACCTGCAGCGACATGCCGGCGCCGGCGGCGACCGCCGCGTACAGATCCTCGCGCGCCGTCTCGCTCACGTACGGCAAGACCGCCGAGCCCGCGAACACGATGTCGCCGCCCTCGGCGAACGGCACGAGCTGCCCGGGCGACATGCAGTCGACCTCGGCCGCGATCTGCCGCGACAGCTCGATGACCACGGCCGTCGCGCATGAGGTGGTCTCGTAGTCGCCGACCTCCGAGGCCAGCTCGACCTGCGCCAGCTCGGGCGCCTGACCGCACGCGGTCGCGGCCACGGCAGCGCTGGCGAGCGCCGTCAAGCCGGCTCGTGCCCTCATCGCACCAGTATCGCCGTCCGGATCTCCACGATCCAGATGATCAGTGTCGCACCCGCCCCGAAATCTGGACGCGCGGATCCCCGCCTGGTACCTCCGAACGGGCGTGTCGGCTCCACAGCTGATCAAGCGCCCCTCGGCGGTACCGTCGATCTTCCTGAGCGCGGGGACGCTCTGGATCGGCAACGACGAGATCCGCACGGCCACCATCCGCCTGAAGGTGGACCGCGCCGGCGAGGGCCAGGCGCGGCGCGTCCTCGAGAGCCTCGGCGCCGTCGATCTCGGCTGCCTCGACGACGTCGCGAGCGAGGAGCCGGTCGACTACGCCGTCCGCCTCGACGCCGACGTCCACGCCCTGTGTGGGTTCAGCGCCCACGCGCTGCCGCAGCTGCGTGCGCTCGGCTGGCGCGTCGAGATCGCCGCCGACTATCCATGGCAGACCGTCGAGCCCGACGCGCCCATGGTCGCGACGATCACCGATGGCGAGCGGCCCGACTGGTTCGGCCTCGAGCTCGGCGTCCTCATCGACGGCCACCGCGTCGACCTGATGCCGGCGTTGCTCGAGATCCTCGACGGCGCCGACAGCCTCGCCCAGCTCGCCCGCACGCCGCGCCGCTGCATCGCCGTGCCGGTCGGCGACCGCCGCTTCCTGCCGGTCCCGCCCGAGCGCCTGCGCCTCCTGCTCCAGGTCCTGCGCGAGCTCTACCGCGAGGACGGCGCGACGAAGGTCGGCGCCCCGCTGC
>JAIOII010001227.1 GCA_019912685.1 Kofleriaceae bacterium | reverse complement strand
GGGATGGGCGGCGCTGCGGAAGCGCGGCACGGTCGCGTTGCGCA
The DNA here is from genome assembly GCA_019912685.1 of Kofleriaceae bacterium. Taxonomy (GTDB): domain Bacteria; phylum Myxococcota_A; class Polyangia; order Haliangiales; family Haliangiaceae; genus UBA2376. Next base: position 3,060 of record JAIOII010001227.1, on the reverse strand, counting down.
CCTCCTGCGGGAACGCGTCGAACGCGGCGTCCCAAGCCTCGCGCAGCGCGTCGGCGCCGGCGAAGCGCGCCGCGGGCTCGTCGGAGAGGCAGCGGTCGACCAGCAGGTAGACCGCCTCCGGCAGCCCCGGGCGCATGCTGCGCAGCGGCGCGAACTCGCGCGCGAGCACGCGCGAGAGCACCTCGGTCATCGAGTCGGCCGCGAACGGCGCCCGGCCCGAGAGCATCTCGTAGAGGATGACCCCCATCGCGTAGACGTCGCTCCACGGCCCGATGTCGCCGCGGTTGCCGGCGACCTGCTCGGGCGCCATGTACGCCGGCGTGCCCATGAGCGCGCCCGAGTGCGTGAGCGACGGGCCGCCGCCCTTGCGGGCGATGCCGAAGTCGAGGAGCTTGGCGACCTCGCCGTCGTCGGTCTCGGCGATGAAGATGTTCTCGGGCTTGAGGTCGCGGTGGACGATGCCGGCGCGGTGCGCCGCGCCCAGGCCGCGCAGCGCCCCGTCGAAGATGAGGTTCACGCGCGGCAACGGCATCGTGTCGGGCGGCTCGGCGATCTCCTTGCGGAGGTTGTGGCCGAGCATCAGCTCCATCACGAGGTAGAGCGTCCCGTCGACGTCGGCGCCGAAGTCGAAGATCGACACGACGTGGCGCGTCTTGAGCGCGGCGACGGCGGCGGCCTCGCGCTGGAAGCGCGTGCGCGCGGCCTCGACGCCCGCGGCCGAGCCGTGGAGGATCTTGAGCGCGACCGCCGACTGCGTGTCGGGGTTCATCGCGCGGTACACCGCGCCCATGCCGCCGGCGCCGATCAGCCGGTCGATCCGGTACTTGCCGATCGTGGCCGCGCGCAGGAGCGCGGCCTCGTCGGTCGGACAGCGCTTCCAGCCGTCCGGGTACTCGGAGTGACACAGCGGACAGTACACGCCCGCCGATTGTACTAGGATGGAGCAGGCGACGTGACCCGACCGTGGCTGTTCGTGGTGATCGTTGCGGTAGCGGCCGCGGTCGTTCGCCCATGCGGGGCGCACGCCGACGAGTCGCTGCCCCCCGCTCCCGACGGCATCACCGCCGATGAGCTACGGCGGATGCCGACGTTGACGGCGCAGGAGCGCGCGGTGATGCGCGAGGCCTGCGCCAAGGCCCTGCCGTCGTGTGATCGCCTGCTCGTCCTCGGGAACCTCGAGCGCCAGGCGCTCGTGCGCGCGCTCGTCCTGCGCGACCTCGTGATCGATCCGGCGCCGCAGGGCAAGACCGTCGGGCGGATCCACGTCTGGACGGCGCCGGTGTTCGGCGAGGACGAGAAGATCTTCCGCTGGGCGAACTTCTTCCACATCTCGAGCAAGGAGGACGTGATCGAGCGGGAGATCCTGCTCCGCCCCGGCGACGCCTGGAGCCAGGAGACGATCGACGAGACCCAGCGCAAGCTCCGCGATCCGCTGTTCACCACGCTCGCCGTCGTGATGCCCGTGAGGCCCGGGCCGGGCGCGCCGCCGGGCACCGTCGACCTCCTCGTGGTGTCGCGCGACATCTTCAGCCTGCGCATGAACTCGAACTACGAGCTGCAGGACGGCCGCTTCACGTTCCTCACGCTGTCGCTGTCGGAGAACAACTTCCTCGGCCGCCGCAAGTTCGTTGCGTTCGTGTTCCTGATGAACCAGGCGACCTTCTACACGGGGCCGCTCTACCTCGACAAGAACCTGTTCGGCACGCGCCACGACCTGCGCATGCGCGGCGGGCCGATCTTCAAGCGCGCCGACTACTCGCTCGAGGGCAGCGAGAGCTCGTGGTCCCTGTCGCGGCCGCTCTGGTCGCTCGACAGCGAGTGGTCGTGGACGGTGCAGGCCGACCACCGCTTCGCCGTCGAGCGCTCGTTCGTCGGCAACGACCTGCGCACGTACGACGCGCCGTCGACCGTCGAGGACGACATGCTGCCGTACGAGTACAGCCAGCGGCGGTGGTCGGTCGGCGGCGGCGTGACGCGCGCCTTCGGCGACGACTACGAGCACCGGGTGAAGGCGGCGTACGACCTCGTGAGCCAGCGCCCCGAGGTGCTGTCGACCTTCATGGGCTCGCCCGAGGCGCGCGCCGACTTCATCGCCGATGTCCTGCCGCGCAGCGAGCGCACGGGCGTCCTCTACGGCGGGTACGAGGTCTTCACGGCGCGCTACCGCGAGTACCAGGACATCGACAGCTTCGATCTCGCCGAGGACACGCGTCTCGGCCCGCGCGCCGAGGTCACGCTGGGCGCCGGCCTGAAGGTGCTCGGCTCCGACGTGAACTTCGGGCGCGCGACGGTCGCGGGCGGCTGGACGCAGGCGTGGGGCGGCGGCGGCCTCGCCACGATCGCCGGCTCCTTCTCGACGCGCCTCGAGGGCGGCGACTTCGTCGACCGCATCGCGTCGCTCTCGGGGCGCGTCGTGTCGCCCGACCTCGGCATCGGCCGCTTCGTCGGCGAGCTGCGCGGCTCGGGCATCTTCCGCGACCAGTCGAACTCGTTCTTCGTGCTCGGCGGCGACAACGGCCTGCGCGGCTATCCCGTCGGCTTCCTCGCCGGCGACCGCCGCCTCGTCGCGCAGGCCGAATTCCGCACGCAGTCGGTGAAGCTCTTCCTCGGCAGCCGGTGGGGCGCGCTCGCGTTCTACGACGCCGGCGGCGCCGACCAGCTCGCCCGTGACGTGCAGCTCTACCAGAACGTCGGCATCGGCATCCGCGCCCTCGGGCCCCAGCTCTCCCCCGAGGTCTTCCGCTTCGACTTCGCGTTCCCGCTCACGCCGTACACCGTGCGCGGCGTCGAGTACGGCATCTGGCCGCCGCGCTTCATCGCGGGCTACCGCCAGGCGTTCTAGCCCGAAATGTTGTCAAAGTTGCCACCGTCCCCAAATGAAACACGTTCCATTTGGGGACGGTGGCAACTTTGACAACATTTCGGATCGCGGGTGAGACGATCGCGTGCCGAGCGGATCAGTGCGGCAGGCGCCGCGCGTGGGCGCGGTGCAGCGGGCCGAGCTGCGCGGCGCCGGTGCCGTTCCCGTTGCCGTGGCCGCCGGCGAGGGCGGCGGGCGCG
>JAIOII010001226.1 GCA_019912685.1 Kofleriaceae bacterium | reverse complement strand
GCCGGCGAGCCCGAGCCGGGCTGCCGCGCGCACGTCGAGGTGCTGGTCGACGCGAGCTTCACGATCGTCGACGCGCGCGCCGGCGACCTCGCCGCGGTGCGCGCGCACCTCGATCGCGCGCTCGCCTTCTCGCTCGACGACGAGACCCGCCGCACGTTCGAGGCGATGGACCTGGCGATGCGCGCCGACGGCCTCCGCGGCAGCTTCCTGCGCCGCTACTTCTTCGCCACCGGCGACGACATGAGCTGGAGCCTCCTCGCCGCCATGTTCGGCGGCGACGGCCTCGGCTGGTACCTCGTCGGCCTCCAGGCGCACATCCGCGACTGGCACGGCCTCGCGACGTTCGCGCTCACCGAGGCCTTCGATCGCGGGCTGCCCTCGTCACGCTTCGTGCGCAACGCCGCCCGCCGCCTCGCCATCTCGGCGTGGCGCGCCGGCGATCGCGCCGCGCTCGATGTCGCGACCACCGCCCTCGGCGAGAGCGCCTACGCGACCGACCGCGCGCTCGCGCCAGTCGGCGGCGAGCGCCTGGCCTTCTCGTCGGGGCTCACATCCCGCTGAGGAACTTCCACGCGCCCGACTCGTCCCACTCGAGGACGAGCTCGTTCTGATCGCGCTTGTCGCTGCGGCGGTCCTGGCCGCGCGCGTCGACGATCGTGAAGCTCGCGTCGACCAGCACCTCGACGTGCGCGCGGCAGCCCGGCTCGGGCTCGCCGGCGCAGGTGCGCTTGATCGAGACGTACTTCATCGCGTAGCGGATGTCGCGCGCCATCTGGAAGCGCCCGACGAGGACGTCCTTCAGGCCCTCGTAGCCGTAGTCGTCCGCGCCGACCGGCGTGCCGCTGTCCTCGCGATACGACGGCGAGGCCATGAGGAAGAGCGCCTCGGCGTCCGCCTTCTCGACGGCGATCCGGTACTTCTCGATGGTCTCGAGGATCGCGCGGTTGGCCTTGTCGTCGGAGATCTTGGTGCCGGGAATCTGGCCGCCGCGGCCCGCACAGCCAGCCGCCGTCGCGGTGACGGCCACCGCGAGCACGAGGAAGGTCAAACGCATTCGTGGGATCACTGCAAGCTCCAGGCCGGCGCGTCGCCGGGCGCACGGAAGCTACACGACCGAGAAAAGCTCGCCAAGTCCAGCACCTCGCCAGTGCTCGACCCTTGCCAGAAAGGCACGGAAGTCCTTGTCGGGGTTGTCAACCTGGCGGAGGTGGACGTCCGTGATGCGCGTGACCGTGAAGCGTGCCGCCGACGCCCGCAGCTCGACGGGCAAGGCCGCGCGATCCGCCGGCGACAGCGGGTGGGCGCGGTCGTACGCGTCGATCATCGCGCGCGCGACGTCGGCGCGCAGCTCGCGGCCCGTGCCGCGCCCGGGATCCCAGCACCAGTCGTTCACGGCGACCGCGAGGTCGTAGACGAAGCTGCCGCGCGCCGCCTGCTCGAAGTCGAGGATCGCGACGAGGCGCCCGTCGTCCCACAGCACGTTGTCGCGGAAGAGATCGTGGTGGATGACGCCGTGCCCGGCGGCCGCGCGCACCCCGGCCTGCCCCGTCAGCCACGCAAACTCGTCGCCGAGCACCTCGATCGCGTGGGCCAGCGCGGGATCGGTGGAGCCCCGGAAGCCCTCGAAGCGCGCGACGATGTCGGCGTACTGGTAGATGCCGTCGCGCCACGTGCTGCGCCGCCGCGCGCTCGCCGCGACGTGCAGCCGCGCCAGCGTCTCGCCGATCGCCGTGGCGTCGCCGAGGCTCACCTCCGACGGCGCGCGGTGGCGCCCGGCCTGCCAGGCGAAGGCGCTCACCAGGAGCCCGCGGTGCGCGAAGAAGCGCCGGCCGTCGGGGGCCGCGCGCGGCACCGCCACCGGCAGCCCGTCCGCCGCGAGATCGACGACGAGCGCCGCCTCCCAGCCGCAGTCCTCCGCCGACTTGCCCTCGTTCACGCGCACGAACCAGCGCCCGCGATCGGTGTCGAGCGCGAAGTTGGAGTTGATCGTGCCGGCGGCGATCGGGGTCAGGCGCGCGGGCGCACCGAGGTCGAGCGCGTGCGCGATGGCCCGCGCGTCCTCGTCATCGAGCTGCGTGAACGTGCCCAAGAGCGCGCGACCTTAGCAGTGCACATGCGGTATTGTCGTGAGGTGAACGTCGATCGGTCGGAGCTGGCGGCGCGCCACCTCGACCTGGCGCGGAAGGCGGCGGCGCTCTACTACGGCCGGGTCCGCGCCCACGTCAGCTACGACGATCTCGTCGCGATGGCGTCGGTCGGCCTCTCCGAGGCGGCCAGCCGCTACGACCCGTCGGTCGGCGCGAGCTTCAAGACGTTCGCCTGGTACCGCGTCCAGGGCGCGATCATCGACGGCCTGCGCAAGGAGACGGCGCTGCCGCGCGCCGTGTGGGCACGCATCGTCGCCCTGCGCGCGACCGCGTCCTACCTCCAGGCCCAGGCCGAGCGCGCCACCGCGGCCAGGGACAAGGCCGGCGCCGCGACCACCGCCGACAAGCTGCGCGAGGTGAGGGCCGCGCTCGGCGCGATCCGCACCATGTACACGGTGTCGATCCACCAGCTCGACGAGGATGCCCTCCACGCGAACGACACCGGGGCCGACGACGCGCTCGCCCGCGAGCGGCAGAAGGAGGCGCTCGCCGCCGCGCTCGAGACGCTGCCGGAGCGCGAGCGCGCGCTCATGCACAAGCACTACGTCGAGGGCAAGTCGCTCCTCGACGCGGGCGCCGAGCTCGGGATGTCGAAGTCGTGGGCGAGCCGGCTGCACGCCCGCGCGGTCGATCAGCTGCGCAAGCGGCTGGCCGACACGTCCTGACCCGCCGCCGGCGAGGGCGCCGGCGCCGCCGCGAGCGTGCCCTCGGCCTGGTAGCGATCGAAGAGGCGCCCCCAGTGCGTCTCGACGCGCCAGTCGTCGAACACCTTCTTGTCCTTGAGCGGCCAGCGGTAGTAGTCGTGATAGACCTCCGAGCCCATCACGAAGACGTTCACCAGCGGCGTGTGGAAGAACAGCTTCTGGAAGCGCTTGAGCGGGCCGAACCACATGACGTCGCCGACGCGCGACGCGCCGTTGTCGCCGACCGAGAAGCCCCAGCGCTGATCGGCGAGCTCGGGCTGGCCGACGACCTCGATGTTCTCGCGCCGGCCGTTGCCGAGCCCCTGCTCGTCGGCCATGCGGATGTACGTGAGCGACATCGGATCGAAGCCCATCATCGACGCGGCGACGGCGTCGATCGCGACCTGGTCGGAGGACGCGAGGATCACGTCCTTGATCACCGGCCGCATCGTGCGCGGCCCCGGGCCGTCGCCGGCGGTCGTGCCGTCCATCACCGCGTAGAGGCCGGCGTGGATCTCCTTCTGGATCGCGAGCAGGTCGACCAGGGTCTCGTGGATCCACGAGTGCGTGTAGTGCCGCTTGGTGTTGAGCAGGCCGCCGAACGCGTTCTTCATCGCGCCGGTCGTCGTCGTGTAGATGTGGCACTTCACCGTCGGCAGGTGGACGATGTTGGTGCCGTGGAAGGCGTCGGGGATGAGGATGCCCTCGGGGAAGATCGTGTCGAGCACGTTCATCTTCGCCTTGGGCCGGTAGACCGACCAGCTCATCTCCTCGGGCTTGAAGTTGTACTTCACCGGCACGTCGTACGCCTTGAAGATCGGGACGTAACCGTTCAGGTCCTCGCCCTTGAACGCGTCGGTGACGACGGTCTTGTTCTGGACGCAGACGAGGTCGGAGAAGCCGCGGTCGCGCAGCGCGCGCACCGTGCCCTCGAGCTGCCAGGGCGTCGTGTTGGCGCCCGGGAACGGGTAGTGCCAGGAGATGTTGTCCTTGAGGATCGTCGTGGCGCCGGGCGTGAAGGCCTGCTTCACGTCGGCGAGATCGTGCAGCCGCGCGATGTCGTCGAGGACGGTCTCGGGGCGGACGCGGAGGACAGCAACCTTGGAGCGGGCCATGGGGCCCCCACCCTACCACTCAGTTCTGGATCTGGCCGGTCCGCAGCGCGTGCCAGCGCCGCACGGCCTCGATCTTGGCCGGCTCGATGAGCTCGGCGACGGCGGCGATCTCCTCGGGGTCTCCCGTCGGCGCGAAGACCTCGGGAGGGCAGAGGACGAAGGCGAGGACGTCCTTCGCGCTCGCGGGATCGGGGGTGAAGCCGCTAGCGAAGAGGGTCTCGGCCGCCATGGCTCACCCTCACACCCGCGATCCGCGAGGGCAAGTTTTCGATCGTCGTGGACGATCAGCCCGTGAACCAGTCGCCGTCGGCCAGCTTCTGGAGACCGACGCCCTCGATCTCGCACTCGATCTTGACGAGCTTCATCTCCTCGCTCGACGCGTCCGCCTTCTCCGACTGCACGTTGTAGATGTGCACGCCCATGTACTCGATCCCGCCGACCTCCTGCTTGGCGTTGTTCATGAACGTGATCTTGGCGCCGCGGCCCTTGCCCTGATCGTCCCGCTCGCCGGCCATGCGCTTGTTGTGCAGCTCGCGGAACGGATCCGCGTCGACCTCGGGGACGAAGAAGATGAGCTTGGGCCACTCGATCTTGCCGGGAATCTTCACCGCCTCGAGGCGCGTCCCGTAGTGGTGCTCGATCGTCTTCAGCTTGATCTCCTGCGCCTCGACCTTCGTCACGCGCTTGCAGAAGTCCTCGAACCCATCGATCGAGAAGGTGAAGTTGCAGGCCGGAATCTTCTTCTGCTTGGCCTCGCTCGCGCCCTTGGGCGAGATCTGCTCGCCACCGCCGCCCTTCGCGAGGTAGACGACCTTCTCCGGCGCGAGCGTGATCGTGATGTTCGCCTGGTTCTTGTCGTTGGCGTCCCACTTGGGGAGCCCGAGGCCGACGATCATCGCCTCGGTGAACTCGCGGCGCGCGCGCTCGATGTAGTTGTAGTCGGCCGCGATGATCGCGCCGTTCTTCCGCGAGTGCTCGCCCTTCAGGAACTGATTGAGCCACAAGCGGAAGCCATCGACGTCGGCCATGCCGAGGCCGAGCTTGATGTCGCTGTACTTGGGCTTGCCGAGCTGGCGCCACACGTCGCCGTTCTCGCCCATCTGGTAGCTGAGGACATCGGCCTGCACGCCACCGCCCTCGACCGACCGCAGCGTCGGGAGGTCCGCGCTCTTCTTGCTGATGCCGTCGAGCTCGAGACAGAAGTGGGCCCCCGAGAAGACCGGCTTGTCATGGAAGGTGTGCTTCGCGATGGTCATGCAGGGGACCTCTCGGGATTCTACACGTCGGGCCTGGCCGGACGCGGGCTCGTTCAGGGCATGATACGGTGATCGCCGTGGAATCCTTCCTCCGGCGGGGTCCGCGCGAGGCGGGGCCATGAGCGAGGGCGCGCGCGCTCCCGACCGGCGAAGTGGGCGTCCTGACAGGAGAAAGGCACGGATCCCGCGCCACGCCTTCTGGAAGGGCGCCGCCACGGGCATCCTCGTCGGGATCCCCGCCGTCGCGTTCGGCGTCTGGCTGTCGGCGCGCGTCGGGATCACGGACCACGACGCCGGGCTGATCGAGTGCCTCCGGATGGCGGTCCTCTTCGCGGGGGTGGCGACGGTGCTCACCGCGGGAGGCGTCGGCCGCCTCGCGGCGGAGGCGTCGAGCGAGGGCGGTCGGCCGCGGGCGGTGATGGTCGCGGCGCGCGCGATGGCGCCGGCGGGCGCCGCGCTCGTCATCATCGCGGCCATCCCTCACGGCGAGCTGCCGATGACGCCGGGTGGCTGGGTCGCGCTCGCGGTCGTCGGCGCGATCGTCGGCGCAGGTAGCGGCGCCGTGATCGGATCGGCGTGCGCGGGCGAGCTGCCGACGTTGCAGGAGCTCGGCGTGTGGCCGCCGACCGAATGGCCGGTGCCCTGGCCGTTCGACGACGACGCCAAGAAGGACGAGAGGCCCGACGAGAAGCCGCCATGAGCGAGGCGAGGACCCTGCGCCCGCTGGCGCTGACGCTCATCGCGAGCGTGCTCCTGTGGCAGCTGCCGTTCGGCGGCTTCCTGCTCTACCCGTTCAAGCTGATCGGCACGTGGCTGCACGAGGGCAGCCACGGCATCGTGATGGCGCTCACCGGCGCCGGCGTCGATCGCATGGAGGTGTTCGCCGACGGCAGCGGCCTCGCGCATGCGCGCTACGCCGTGGCGCCCGTGGCGCAGGCGGTGATCGCGGCGGCCGGCTACATGGGCACGCCGCTCTGGGGCGTCGCGCTGCTCGCCGCGAGCCGCACGGTGCGCGGCGCGCGCTGGGCGCTCGCCGCCGGCGGGTTCCTGTTGCTCACGTCGACCATCCTCGTCGTGGCCAACCGGTTCGGCCAGGTCGCGCTCGGCACGACGGGCGCGCTGATCGTGCTGGGCGCGTTCGCCTTGCCCGACCGGTGGACGCAGATCGCGTCGCACGTGCTGGCGGCGCAGGCGTGCATCAACGCCGTCGTCGACATCCGCGTGCTCTATCGCCCGACCCTCTACATCGACGGCAAGGCCGTCCGGAACTCGGACGCTCACGCCATGGCGCTGTCGACCTTCGGCACCGACGCCAACTGGGCCGTCTGGCTCTGGGCGTCGCTCTGGATCGCGTGGTCGCTGGCCTTGCTGGCCTGGGTGTTCTGGGTCGTCCGCCGCCGCGATCTCGCCGCTCAGTAGATGGCGGCGCGGGCGGCGCGGATCGTGGGGCGCTCGGTCCAGGGGAGCGCCTCGAGGTGGAAGTGATCGTGGTGCGCGTCGTCGTAGTCGGGCGAGAGCACGAGGTGGAAGAGGCCCGAGCGCGCGAGCTGGCACTGGAGCACCTTGAGGATCGCGCCGGCCTGGGTCGCGGGTTGCCCGAGGCAGTCGACCTTGTCGCCGAGGCCCTGCTCGTAGTCGAGCGCGACGGTGAGCTCGCCGGTCTCCATCCCCCCGAGCCTCGGCACGTCGATCGCGAGCCCGTACGAGTGCTTCGACGGGCGCCCCGAGCCACGCACCGTGCGCTTCGAGTAGGCGGAGCTCCACTTCGCGGTCTCGATGCCGAGCGACCTGAGCCACGGGCCCGCCTCCACCAGCGACACCGCGAGCGAGCAGTCGATGACCAGCGGCGACTTCCCCGTCGATGCCCACGTCACGCCGCCGAGCGGCCCGGTGATCTCCACCCCGATCGCGATCCCCGACCGCTCCGCCTTCTTGTAGCTCACGCCCCTCGCCTCGAGCTGCGCGAGGCAGTGATCCGCCGGCGACGCCTCGGCCACCACCGGCACCATCACGAGTGCCGCAACGATCAGCGCACGCATGCCCCGAGCCTGCGATCACCGCCGCGCCCGCGCCACTTTTCGACCCTGATGCGCGAGGCCTTCTTCCTGAGGCCTGATGATTCAACACATCTCGACCGCCGCTGCCGGCGCTGCCATCGAGGAGAGGGCCGTGGTCAGGCGGAACGCCGCGTCGTCGAACGGCCCTTCGGAGCACCGCGTCCCCCGCGACGTCCTCCACGACGCCAGCGCCGCGCGCAGCCGCGCTTCGAACGTGGTCGCCGGAGCACCGGCGCTGT
>JAIOII010000001.1 GCA_019912685.1 Kofleriaceae bacterium | reverse complement strand
GAACACGAGGTCCCCATGGCCAAGCTCGCCCCGCTCGGAATCCAGCGCATCGAAGGCATCCACTGGTACGTGCACGACCTCGAGCGCAGCCGCGCGTTCTACGTCGACCGGCTCGACCTCGCCGAGACCTGGCGCTCGACGCCGGCGCTCGAGCAGGAGGGGCGGCAGCGCTCGGTCACGTTCAGCGCCGGCAACTTCGACGTCGTGTGCTCGGCGCCGCTCGACCCGACGAGCCGCGCCGGCCGCTTCCTGAAGAAGCACCCCGACGGGGTCGGCACCCTGATCTTCGCGGTCGAGGACGCCGAGCACGCGTTCCGGCTGCTCGAGGAGCGCGGCGGCACGCCGATCGACGAGATCCAGACGTTCACCGACGACGGCGGCACGCTCCGCCAGTTCTCGATCACCACGCCGTTCGGCGACACGACGTTCCGCTTCCGCGAGCGCCGGGGCTACCGCGCGCTCTATCCCGGCGCCGAGCCGGTCGCGCCCAGGGGGCCGTCCAACCGGTACGGCTTCCAGGCGATCGACCACGTCACGTCGAACTTCCAGACGATGAAGCCGGCGCTCCTGTGGATGGAGCACGTGCTCGGGCTCGAGCAGCTGTGGCACGTCCAGTTCCACACCGTCGACGTCGATCCGTCGCGCACGACCGGCTCGGGGCTCAAGTCGATCGTCATGTGGGATCCGGCGAGCGGCGTGAAGTTCGCCAACAACGAGCCGTCGCGCCCGTTCTTCAAGCAGTCGCAGATCAACATCTTCAACGAGGAGCTGCGCGGCGACGGCGTGCAGCACGTCGCGCTCGCGATCGAGGACATCGTGAAGGGCGTGCGCGGCCTGCGCGAGGCCGGCGTGACCTTCATGCCGACCCCCGGCGCGTACTACGACATGCTCCCGGCGCGGCTGGAAGAGAACAAGATCGGCGCGATCGACGAGGACCACGACGTCCTGCGCGAGCTCGGCATCCTCGTCGACGGCGATCACCACCACGCCTACATGCTGCAGATCTTCCTGAAGGAGGCGGCCGGCCTGTACGGCGACCCCAACGCCGGGCCGTTCTTCTACGAGATCATCCAGCGCAAGGGCGACCGGGGCTTCGGCGCCGGCAACTTCCGCGCGCTGTTCGAGAGCATCGAGCGCGAGCAGCTCGGCGCGACGGCCAGGAAGGCGTAGCCGTGCTCGATCGCGCCGCGCGCGGCGACCTGCCGCGCAAGCACCACACGCAGCTGCGCGGCCCGGGCGGCGAGCTCCGCTACGAGGAGTGCTTCACCCGCGAGGGCTTCGACGGGCCGTTCACGATCCTGTACCACCTGCGCCGGCCGCACCTGCAGCGACCGGCGGCGGTGAAGCACGGCTGGAGCGCGCCGTCGACGGCGGGCGCCGACGCGCCACGCGATCTCGCGAAGCGCCACTACAAGAGCGGCGAGGTCGGCAAGGGCGGCGCGCCCGTCGACGCGTTCGTGCCGATGCTGTGGAACGCCGACCTCGTCGCGGGCGTCGCGTTCCCCGACGCGGCGGATCCGGTGTACGTCGCCAACGGCGACGGCGACACGCTCGTGTACGTGCACCAGGGCGGCGGGTTGTTGCGCAGCGTCGTCGGCGATCTGCGCTTCCAGCAGGGCGACTACGTCTGCGTGCCGCGCGGCATGCTGCACCGCTTCGTGCCCGACGCGGGCGCGCAGCACTGGTTCTGGCTCGAGGTCGACGACCTCCACCTCCTGCGGCAGTGGCGCAACGCGGTCGGCCAGCTGCGCATGGACGCGCCGTACTGTCACCGCGACTTCCGCCGCCCCGAGCTGGTCGGCCCCGTGGACGAGGGCGTGCGCGAGCTCGCCGTGAAGCGCGGCGGCCGCTGGCACGGCTTCACGGTCGACGAGTCGCCGCTCGACGTCGTCGGCTGGGACGGCTCGGTGTACCCGTGGGCGTTCCCGATCCTCGCGTTCCAGCCGCGCGTGTCGTCGGTGCACCTGCCGCCGACGTGGCACGGCACGTTCGGCGCGCGCGGTGCCTTGATCTGCAGCTTCGTGCCACGGCTCGTCGACTTCGCGCCCGACGCGATCCCGTGCCCGTACCCGCACAGCTCACCCTCGTGCGACGAGATCATCTTCTACTGCGAAGGCAACTTCACCTCGCGCAAGGGCGTGGCGCCCGGGAGCATCTCGCACCATCCCGCGGGCATCCCGCACGGGCCGCACCCCGGGAGCTACGAGAAGTCGATCGGGACGACGCGCACGGACGAGCTCGCGGTGATGGTCGACACGTTCCGGCCGCTCGCCGCGACGCGCGCCGCGATCACCGTCGAGGACCCCGGGTACATGACGTCGTTCCTCTGAGTGCCGCGGGCACGTGCCCGGCCGCGGCCGGTGTCACAGGGGACGTCGCCGGCAAGTGGGCGACGCCCCGTGCGGGTGAGGTGGCGCCTGGTTTGCACCCCGAGCGGTCATGGGTCGGCTCGGGCGGTACACGCGGCTCCGTCACCTGGCGACGGGCGGGATGGCGGAGATCTGGCTGGCGAGCGTGGACGCGAGCCGGAAGCAGGACTCCGGATCGTTCCGCTTCCAGACGCCGAGCCACGCCGTCATCAAGGTCATCGCGCCGGAGCGGGCGAAGGATCGCCAGTTCGTGCAGATGTTCCTCGACGAGGCGCGCGTCGCGGCGACGCTCCATCACCCGAACATCGCGCAGCTCTACGAGGTCGGGTTCGAGGACGGCACCTACTTCCACGCGATCGAGTACGTCGACGGCCAGAACGTGCGCGCGATGATCGAGCGCTCGATCATCGCGCGCCGGCCGACGCCGATCGCCGCGACGGTCGCGATCGGCCGCTCGATCGCGGCGGCGCTCCACTACGCGCACGAGCGGCGCGGCGCGACGGGCGCGCCGCTCGACATCGTGCACCGCGACGTCACGCCGTCGAACATCATGATCGGCTGGGACGGCGCGGTGAAGCTCGTCGACTTCGGCGTGGCGCTGGCGGCGGGACGCGCGGCGCAGACGCGGACCGGCGTGGTGAAGGGGAAGCTCGCGTACATGTCGCCGGAGCAGTGCCGCGGCGTGAAGGTCGATCGCCGGACCGACGTGTTCGCGCTCGGCGTCGTGCTGTACGAGGTGTCGCTGCAGCGGCGCGCCTTCCGCGGCGACAGCGAGTACCAGACGATGGAGCGCATCGTGCGCGGCGATCTGCCGCCGCCGCGCACGGTGGAGCCGGGCTACCCGCCCGCCCTCGAGCGGATCGTGCTGCGGGCGCTCGCGACGGCGCTCGACGAGCGTTACCCGACCGCGGCCGCGACCGCCGCCGGCGCCTCGCGCCTCTCCGCCGTGTCATCGTCGCCGCCGTCCGCCGTCACCTCGATCGCGCGCTCCCTGAACACGGCGCGCATGTGCGCCGCGAGCACCGCCGTCCCGTCCGGCCCGCCGTGCGCCGCCGCGTTC